>JBCBNR010000623.1:0-500 GCA_039821665.1 Pseudomonadota bacterium | reverse complement strand
GATCTCGAAGGGGAACTCGAAAGCGCGAAGCGCGAAGCCATGTCGGCCTTCGGCGATGATCGCTTCATCGTGGAGAAGTTCTTGGGCGCCCCGCGCCACGTTGAAGTCCAAGTCTTCGGCGACAGCCACGGCAGTGTGGTGCACTTGTTCGAGCGTGATTGTTCTGTTCAGAGACGCTATCAAAAGGTTGTCGAGGAGGCGCCAGCGCCAAACCTTCCGGATGCTGTCCGGTCTGAGCTCCACCGAGCAGCGGTCGAAGCGGCGCGCAAGGTCGACTATGTCGGCGCTGGCACTGTTGAGTTCCTCTATGACGGCGCCGACGGCGTCTACTTCATGGAGATGAACACCCGCCTTCAGGTGGAACATCCCGTCACGGAAGAAATCACCGGCCAAGACCTCGTCGAGTGGCAGCTTCGTGTTGCAGCAGGTGAGCCACTCCCGCTCAGCCAAGACGCCATCACCATCACCGGCCACGCTGTCGAGGCACGTCTTTATGCAGA
>JBCBNR010000622.1:0-501 GCA_039821665.1 Pseudomonadota bacterium | reverse complement strand
GAGGGTGCGGCAGAGGTCGAGGCGCTGGTGGATGGCCCTGTGGGCGCTGTCGAGGTCACGGGCACCGTGCGCTTGGCCGAGGGTCAAGTGCTCGACCGTCCGGTGGAGAACCTGCGCCTCTCGATTGACGGTGTGCTGCGCAGCGCCAGCCGTCTGACCGCACAGATTACGGGAACCGGCGCATTGGACGCCGAGCCTTTGTCCCTGTCCGCCGAGATGGATATGGCGGGCGAGGCCCTGGGCCTGCGCGCCTTGGACCTGACACTGGCGGGCACCCGGGCCACCGGCGGTGTGGTGCGCGGGCTTGATGGTCTGCTCGCCGGTGATCTTGAGATCGAGAGCACGAACCTCTCCCCTCTCGCCGCCCTGGCCCTGGTGGAGGCGCAAGGAGCAGGCGACATCACCTTGCGCCTGCGCCGCCAAGAGGGTGGCCAAGGGGTCAGCTTGGTGGGGGCTTTGCAGAACGTGGCCGCATTTGACCAAAGCATCGAAGCGCTCGAC
>JBCBNR010000621.1:0-501 GCA_039821665.1 Pseudomonadota bacterium | reverse complement strand
TCAGCGCGACGATGGGCACCACGGTGGCCTTCGGGATCGCGTTGAAGCCCACGAGCAAAGGGTAAAGCGCGTCCCGCATCGTGCGCGAGAAACCCATGACCATGCCGATTGCGACGCCCACGATGATCGCAAGCAGAAGCCCCAGCACCGTCCGCCAGAGCGTTTGCCAACTCATGACGACGAAGAGGTCCCAGAAACGAATGTACGACGCGGGCAGGTCCGAAGGCGACGCCATCACGTAGTTCGGCCAGCCATTGGCCCAGACCAGCAACTCCCAGAGGATCAGGAAAACGATGCAGGCGATGACGGGGACGGCGACCTTACGCAGCATCGCTGGCCTCCGGCGCGCGGCCCTGCGCAATCTCGATCTGGTGGCGGAGCGTATTCAGCATGTCCGCAGCTTGCGGTGTATAAAGATGATCGATTTTGCGCGGCCCGTCGAAATTCACGTCCAGCACGAACTGTGTCCGCGCCGGGCGGCCCGACAAAACGATGACCTGA
>JBCBNR010000620.1:0-502 GCA_039821665.1 Pseudomonadota bacterium | reverse complement strand
CCAGCCAGACGGCCAAGCGCGAAGTCCAAGGTGACGGTCGCATCAGGGCCGATCATCCGTTCCACGCTGGAATGCGAGATATCGCGTTCGTGCCAGAGTGCGACGTTCTCCATGGCCGGCAGGGCATAGGCTCGGACCATGCGGGCAAGACCGGTGAGGTTTTCGGTCAGGACTGGGTTGCGCTTATGGGGCATCGCCGATGACCCCTTCTGGCCTGGAGAGAAGTACTCTTCGGCCTCTAGCACCTCGGTACGCTGAAGGTGGCGGACTTCGACGGCGAGCCGTTCAACGGATGATGCGATGACAGCCAGCGTCGCGAAAAACATGGCATGCCTGTCACGTGGAATGACCTGCGTCGAGACCGGCTCCGGCGTCAGTCCAAGCTTATCGGCCACATAGACTTCGATGCGCGGGTCGATGTTGGCAAACGTGCCAACGGCACCAGAAAGCGCACAGGTTGCGATATCTTCGCGAGCAGCCTCCATACGTGTCCGGCACCTGG
>JBCBNR010000619.1:0-505 GCA_039821665.1 Pseudomonadota bacterium | reverse complement strand
CGACAAGGTCCTCGCTGAACGTAAACAGCGACCGCCGCAACGCTCGCAAGTACATTTTCACGACACCGCCGCAAGCATAGAACAGCAGTCGAATGACGATGAACTTCGCAACGCCGTCCTTTACCTGCTCCAACAGCACCAGCAGCAGCAGCAGCTCGATCGTAAGCCACCGCCTCAGCCTCCCACGTATTCGGCCAACGCCACCGAAACCGTTGCCAATACGACGCATCCGCCAGAAACATCATCGACACCTAATGCTTCTGATCCCTCAGTCTACGAACGTCTTTTCAACTCCAGTGAGCGATCTCCATATGATTTCCGCACACTGCTCGCCACCACGTCTCGCAATCAGCGCCAAATCAACCTGAGCTATCGCATCACCTCCGGCACCACCGATCATCGCCTCTATTTACTTGATCGCGGTGCTAATGGCGGCCCTGGCGGCGCCGACGTTCGTCTCCTCGAAACCACCAACCGTTCTGTGGACATTGTCGGTATCGGTGAT
>JBCBNR010000618.1:0-454 GCA_039821665.1 Pseudomonadota bacterium | reverse complement strand
AAAGTTCTGTGCTCTTATCGATGCTTAGATCGACCCTGAATAATCATCTATGCAAACTCGAAAGTCGGTTAAATCGACCCTGCAGAATCAATTGATCATAGACTTAAGTGACCCTGAAGTTACCCTGCATCATGGACTTAGATCGCCTAAAAGTCACCCTGAGAGAATCTGCTAGTAAAAGTGCTAAAAGTAAACATATGCTAAAGTGCATAAAAACACTAAAAAAGGCTTGCAAACGAAAGTGCAGAAAAAGGCCTATCTGTAGAGCATGAAAGTGTCGTTATTTAATGAAACACTCCGCCTGCCGTCATTGAATCGAGGCACTGAAGCGCGCGCTCCGCGATATCGCATCATAGCTAAGAGCAGCGAAAGGTTAACTGGATAAATATATGATGATGAGCTGGGGTCGATATAATAAATATCTGGGGTCGATATGATAAAATAGATCGGAAGG
>JBCBNR010000617.1:0-514 GCA_039821665.1 Pseudomonadota bacterium | reverse complement strand
AAAATCCTCTATGTCGACGGACGCGATGGACCAGCCAACGAAAACCGCCTTTGCGTCAAAGGCCGCTTCGGGTTCGACTACATCCACCATGCAGACCGGCTGACCAAACCGCTCATTCGCCGTGATGACGCTCCAAAAGCGTGGGACATCGAAATTCCACGCGGCGACGTCGACAAGGTTTTCCGGGAAGCAACCTGGGAAGAGGCTCTGGAAAAAGCCGCTAGCGGATTGAAGAAGATTGCCGATGAGCGCGGGGGTGATGCACTCGCCGGCTTCGGTTCAGCAAAGGGCTCCAACGAAGAAGCCTATCTGTTCCAAAAGCTGATCCGCCAGGGCTTCAAAACCAACAACGTCGACCATTGCACAAGGTTGTGCCACGCCTCATCCGTTGCCGCCCTCATGGAAGGGTTGAACTCCGGCGCGGTTACCGCACCGTTCACCGCCGCTAAAGACAGCGATTGCATGATCGTCATCGGCGCGCGCCCGACCCAAAACCATCCCGTCGCCGCGACAT
>JBCBNR010000616.1:0-517 GCA_039821665.1 Pseudomonadota bacterium | reverse complement strand
CGAGCGATTGCAAAAGGAACGCCCGGATGCCGGGATCGTCCACGTATTCTGCCAATTGCGCATCGGCATCGCTGCGCATTTCAATGCGGGTCAGATCCACTTTGCGCATCGCATCGATATAGATCTGCTGGCTATGTCCGTAAGTCACAGGCGCAATGTCGGCCACAACCAACCGCGTCACCCGGTTCGGTTGGGTGAGCGCCAGCACCATCGCCGCCTTGCCCCCCATGGAATGGCCCAACACATCCCCACCCGCAAAGGGTGCAAGATCTCCAGCCATATCGTCGTAGCTGTGGGTGTCGAACCACGGGCTGTCCCCGTGGTTGCGCATATCAACGGCGGTCACCGCGTGCCTGTCTGACAGGCGTTTCGCGATCACACCCCAGTTCCGGGCCGACCCGTAGAGCCCGTGGGCAATGAGGAGGGGCGGCCCCTCCCCATAGGTCGCGCTGGCGAGGGTCACGCGCCTGGGTACACCGGGAAGCGGCTTGTGAGCTCAATGACCGAGGTCATTGAG
>JBCBNR010000615.1:0-518 GCA_039821665.1 Pseudomonadota bacterium | reverse complement strand
TGCCGCGTCCGGGGGCGGCATGGTCCCCGCGATGCCGGATCATCAGGTGCTGCAACTCTTCCAGGAAGGCACGTACGAGGTCGTCCCGCACGACGGCATGCGCAAGGTCATCGCCCAGCGCCTGACGCAATCAAAGCAGACCGTCCCGCACTTCTACCTGACGCTCGACTGCCGGCTCGATGAGTTGCTCCGGGCGCGGGCCCGCATGAACGAGGCGGCGCCGAAGGACGGTCCGCGCGCCTACAAGCTGTCGGTCAACGACTTCATCATCAAGGCGCTCGCGCTTGGGCTACAGGATGTGCCTGGCGCCAATGCGAGTTGGACCGAGCAGGGCATGCTGCATCACCACCACTCCGACGTCGGGGTCGCAGTGGCGATTGAAGGCGGTCTGTTCACGCCCATCATCAGGCACGCAGAGATGAAGACGCTTTCTGAGATCTCGAACGAGATGAAGGATCTCGCTGGCCGCGCTAGGAACCGGCGGCTCGCGCCGCATGAGTACCAGGGCGGGACCACGT
>JBCBNR010000614.1:0-527 GCA_039821665.1 Pseudomonadota bacterium | reverse complement strand
GTGAGCCCCGCTGTGGAGTTGATCCCCAGCTTGCGTTTTATGTTCTTGCGATGGGTCTCGACCGTATGGACGGAAATATCGAGCTCTATTGCCACGTCTTTGTTAGACTTACCCTGCGCCAGTTGCAGCAGGATCGTCTGTTCGCGGCCCGTTAACGCACCGGTCTGGTCTCTGGTCTTGGGCGCGATGGCCCCTTCGGCCCCGGTGCACAGGTACCGCTCGCCCCGCATCACGGTGCGCACCGCATCGGCAATCTCGTCCGTAGGCACATCCTTGAGCACGTAGCCCATGGCGCCATGCGCCAGCGCAGAGGAGATGTATTCGGGGCTGTCATGCATGCTCAGGATCAGGATGCGAATGCCCGGCTGCTCCTCAAGGATGATCTCCGTGGCCGCGAGGCCCGAGAGCTCCGGCATGTTGAGATCCATCAGGATCACATCGGGCATGAGCGCGCGCGCTTGCTCCACCGCCTCGCGGCCGGTGCTCAGCACGCCCACGACCTCGATATCGGCATAGCTTTCGAGGAT
>JBCBNR010000613.1:0-527 GCA_039821665.1 Pseudomonadota bacterium | reverse complement strand
GGTGCTGTGATTGTTAGTGGATCTGTGCGTGTGTGTGTGTGTGTGTATGTGTGTTGATTGGTGTGGATTTATCTGGCATTCGAGGGCTTTTCTTTGTTCTCTGTGTGACTGTCTTAGAAAAAGCTCCTTGTACGGTTCTTGGCTGCTGTGATGTCCGGATAACGAGCAACAAAAATCAGAGTCTATTGACCGAATATCGATTTTCGTGGCTTGTTGAGTTCACAGTAAATTTTGAGCAGAGTTTCTATGAACCCGACATTATTCCCGTGGGACGTTCTGGAACAACTGGCGCAGAATTCGATCTAGGACCGGGGAAAGAGATGGGATCAATCAGAACAGGAAAGATCTTGCGACCTTATGTGTGACACACAATTCCTTTTTTGTCACTCTCATTCCCTCACCTGAATCTCGGCAGATTCCATGCCGATCGCTCCTTACCCTCCGCAATGTCCAGGCCAACTGCCAAAACATTGGCAGCCGCTGAGGCATCTTTGTCAATGAAACGCCCTCGTGAAGAACCCGGATAG
>JBCBNR010000612.1:0-528 GCA_039821665.1 Pseudomonadota bacterium | reverse complement strand
ATTCCGTCAACATTCCCTGCATCCGCGCCTTTGATACCGAAAAACCGTTCCATATTCTGCAGATCGACGCGCATCTTGATTTTGTGGATGAACGCCACGGGGTTCGCCACGGGCACGGTAACCCGATGCGCCGCGCCGCCGAGCAGCCCTTCGTCACCGGGCTGACACAGGTCGGGATCCGCAATGTCTCCTCCACCGCGAAGGAAGGGTATGACGACGCCCGAAACATGGGATCGGACATCCTGAGCGTCCGGCAGGCCCGCGCGCTCGGAGCCGAAGGCGTGGCCGCGCGCATCCCCGCAGGGGCAAGGGTCTATGTCACGCTCGACATCGACGCCTTCTGCCCCTCCATCGCACCGGGCACAGGGACACCGAGCCATGGCGGGTTTCTCTACTACGAAGTGCTGGAGCTTCTGCAACAGATGGCGCGCAACCACGATGTTGTGGGCTTCGATCTGGTGGAGGTCGCACCGGACTATGATCCGACCGGTTCAACGGCCGTGCTGGCAGCGCAGCTAACGCTCAATT
>JBCBNR010000611.1:0-529 GCA_039821665.1 Pseudomonadota bacterium | reverse complement strand
GTAATCCTTGTGTGGCTGGTGACCGTAGCCTGTTATCATGGTATCCTTCCTATTTCCTGCACGGTGCTGTTCGAGCGACATTCTTTCCTCAAAGACATCTCTTAATCCATTGTTAATCTCCTGATACGTAAATCCACCAGGCGCAGACATCGGCGGCGGATCCAGCCCACACTCCATATTTGCAATCATGTCCACCAATTCCGACGGAGTCGCCACCTCCTCCTCCTCCCGCTTCACCGCCTAAACCCCGGTATCAAAAGAACCCCCCAGGCGCATTTCTCCGTCAGGTCCAACCCCCAAATCCCTCTCTTCCTTCTCCATCCAGGCAGGCAGGCAGGCAGGCAGGCAGGCAGACAGGCAGGCAGGCAGGCAGGCAAAAAACCAGGACTCATCGCTCCCCAAAAAAAACAGACCACTATCCACCACTCACCCCCGCAGGAATCCTCAAAGCCCCAGGCCTTCTTTTCTTAAAAGCCGAATCCGCCATGATGCCCTCCTACACCTCTCACTCCCAGAGCACCTCCCAACC
>JBCBNR010000610.1:0-533 GCA_039821665.1 Pseudomonadota bacterium | reverse complement strand
CCTGCAGAGAGTTCGCCGTCTCATACGCCGCCTGCGCGTCGGGAAGCTTTGAGCCGCAGAAAGAACCAGAGGAACGGTAAGGCAGCCCCAGACGCCGTGCCAACTGCCCTGCCCCATATGTGATCTGAGCCGCTTCTGGTGTGCCAAACGTCGGCGCGCCAGAGTTCATGTCGATCGATGTCACAAAGGTGCCAAAGATCGCCGGGACCCCTGGTCGAATGATCTGCGAGTAGGCGACACCGGCGAGCACTTCGGCCAGGACCTGTGTCAGTGTCCCCGCGATAGACACAGGCGCCATAGCCCCACCGACGATGAATGGGCTGATGATTGACGCCTGATTGTTCTTCGCAAACACCTCCAACGCACCCATCATGATGCTGTCGAAAGTCAATGGCGAGTTGATGTTGATCAGCGAGGTCATCACCGTGTTGTCGCGCACGAAGTCTGCCCCAAACAGGATCTCACACATCTCAACGCTGTCCTGCGCACGGCTGGGTTCCGTAACGGACCCCATGAACGGCTTGTCGCTGTAG
>JBCBNR010000609.1:0-536 GCA_039821665.1 Pseudomonadota bacterium | reverse complement strand
GAATAAATGCTGATAGTTGCCAGGACACCATTGCGCCAGAAAATGCCTCCCGTGAACGCATTGCAACCATGAATTTTCGTGTGCAGGCACAGCAAATTTCCGCTTCGGCGCTCCATCCGTGACTTGTCATTCCAAAATTCTTTAAACGACTTCACGAAGAGCAATTCGAGATGCCAAGTCTGAGGGCCAACTGGACACGTTTGTGGATGTGGCTATTACATGCCCGACAGCGCCTACACTATTGGCGGGCACGCAGTTCCGTCGCGGCAAAGCTGCCCAAATGAAATTCCAACAAAAGCACCGTAAGGATGCCACGGCAGTCCGGACACAACCTGGTGGGATGGGGCTCCAGCCCCAATTTAGGCCATTAGTTTGGGAGATTTTCGGTTTTACACACCCTAAATCCGCCGCTTAGCTGGCTAGCCAATTTCAACATGCCCCGGCCCTCCCAGATCAGGTGCTCGAGGAGATTTCTTATTTATGATGGAGGTCGTCAGGAGTAGTCGTGGAACGCGCTTCACGTCGCCTTTCGTGGT
>JBCBNR010000608.1:0-536 GCA_039821665.1 Pseudomonadota bacterium | reverse complement strand
CTGTTGCGGTCGGTCGAGGTGGTGACAGAGAGCGCGCCCAGCACGCGCTTCGTGCGCGTCAGGATCGGCATCGCGATGCAAATGATCCCGACCTCGTGTTCCTCATCGTCATAGGCGTGGCCCCGCGTGCGGATGGCGGCCAACTCGGTGCGCAGCGCCGCGGCGGTCGTAAAGGTCTTTTCGGTGAAGCGGTGGAAGGATTGCATGGCTAGCACGCGCTCCAACTCGCCTTCATCCAGATGGGCCAGCATCGCCTTGCCGACGCCGGTGCAATAGGCGGGGCCCACGCGCCCAGCCTGGCTGAACATCTCGATGGGGTCCGCCGCGTTGCGCTTGTCGACGTAGAGGACATGCCCGTGGTCCAACTGTGCCAGATGCACCGTCTCACCCAGCTGTTCCGACAACTGGTCGATCATCGGGCGGGCCACAGGCGCCAGTGAAGATTGCTCCCATGCAGTATGGGCCAACCGCACGAGCCGCAGGCCCGGCGCATAGGTTTGTCGCTCGGCATCGAACGCGAGCATGCCCTGGTTGGT
>JBCBNR010000607.1:0-539 GCA_039821665.1 Pseudomonadota bacterium | reverse complement strand
ACGAAGGCGAGACCGCCCAATCTGTAACGGCTGTATGTTTGTCGTGGTGCATAGTGACCGGTTTCTGGTGAACGTGGAGCGTCGATCTCTGGCAACAGAAACGCGTGTTGCACATTTGAGCAAGCCTGAGTGCTTGCGTTTCGTGAATCTGACTGGTATTCACCCCAACTCCGAAGCGACCAGGGCTTTGGATTTCGGCTTATCCGGCCTGTCGTGCGACCGTGGCGGAACTGGTAGACGCGCAGCGTTGAGGTCGCTGTGGGGTAACACCCGTGGAAGTTCGAGTCTTCTCGGTCGCACCAAACTTCATACCGCACACTGGTCGAGCTCCGCCAAGTCGGAGACATGCTTTGAGCATGATGCGGCGCCTGCTCCGGGACGGCACGGCCTTAGTCTCGTGTCGACGTTGCCAGACTATTAGGTATCGGCAGCCGTCAGTTCCAATTTCCGGTAAGTCCCATTCAAATCCTAGGATTGTCCGCTGGGTGCGTCGAGGCGTTCCCGCGCGCTGTCGGGCGGGGCGTATGCGCCTATAGGAA
>JBCBNR010000606.1:0-540 GCA_039821665.1 Pseudomonadota bacterium | reverse complement strand
ATAGCCTCTGCTCTCAGGGTGACTTAAGGCGATGATTACTTGATCTTGCAGGGTCGATTCAAGCATTGATAAGAGCACATGACCTTGACCCAGCTTTCATATAGTGCCATCTGCAGGGTCGATTAAGGCGACTTTACCTTGCACCTGCTCTTACAGTAACCCGACCCTATAGACTTGCAGTCATCTACCTATGCTATATAGCCTCTGCCGCTAGGGTGACTTTGCACTATGCATAGGCGATTATACAGGGTCGATATAAGCTTACCCAAGTCCATATGTCCATCACCTGACTTTACCTCAGCCACTATTGATAGACCAGCTATCCGACCTTCATCCTATAGCCTCTACTACATCGCCTCTGTTAGAGTCTGCTAGCTTTACTATCCACCTGCAAGCACTTTCATATAGTCCATAGTGCCTGCTCTATAGCCTCTGCTATCAAGATGACTTCAGGGTGACTTTGCCCTATCTAAGTCTATCTAGCAGGGTCGACCTAAGCCTCCCTAAGAGTATGCAACCTTGACTTACGTCTGCATTACC
>JBCBNR010000605.1:0-545 GCA_039821665.1 Pseudomonadota bacterium | reverse complement strand
TCGATTTAACCGACTTTCGAGTTTGCATAGATGATTATTCAGGGTCGATCTAAGCATCGATAAGAGCACAGAACTTTCATCCAGTTTTTATATATCGCTATATGCAGGGTCGATTAAGGCGACTTCACTTTGCACCTGCTCTTATAGTGACCTGACTCTATGGACTTGCAGTCATCTATGTGTGCACTATAGTCTCTGCTTTCAGGGTGACTTAAGGCGATGATTACTTGATCTTGCAGGGTCGATTCAAGCATTGATAAGAGCACATGACCTTGACCCAGCTTTCATATAGTGCCATCTGCAGGGTCGATATAAGCTTACCTAAGTCCATACGA
Source organism: Pseudomonadota bacterium (assembly GCA_039821665.1). GTDB lineage: Bacteria > Pseudomonadota > Alphaproteobacteria > Rhodobacterales > Rhodobacteraceae > CANLSM01. The sequence continues at coordinate 210 of JBCBNR010000605.1, read as the reverse complement.
TTATTACCTGCCCTTACTACAGCCACTATTGATAGACCAGCTATCCGACCTTCATCCCTATAGGCGCTGTTATATAGACTCTGCTAAAGTCAGCTACCTTCAGTATGCCCTTGCATGCACTCTCATACAGTCCATAGTGCCTCCTCTATAGCCACTGTAAGCATCACTCTTTATAGCAGCATCAGCCTCTCTATACAGTCTATAGGCTCT
>JBCBNR010000604.1:0-548 GCA_039821665.1 Pseudomonadota bacterium | reverse complement strand
GATCCTGCGCAGCGACGTGAGCAGGCAATCCGCTTCTTTTCTGCGACTTACTACCAGAAGGCTTCGGAATTTTCAGACATCCTGACGGCAACCTTCCCGCCAGGGTCTCCGGGCGCTGAAACGATCCGCCAAGCTGAGACGGTGCGCTTGCGTTTCGATGCGTATTCGCAGGTCTTCGTCCTGCGCTGCAGGGTTTGGCGACTGGCGCCGCACAACCCGCTGCATCAAGCAACTCTGGCGCATAACTGCTTGTTTAATCCCGCGCTTTCCGCAGACACCGAGGTGCTGGGGTTCGAGCCGGACTGGGAAGCCAGCACATCAGAGCCGGAGCTGCGCTGAGATGGCCTTTGGATATGTCATAGCGCAGATCAACGTGACAGACGCAGAGACATATCCAAGATACGTCGAGCTGGTACAGCCCATTGTCGAGAGATTCGGCGGTGAATTTCTGGTGCGCGGCGGACGTTCGGAAAACCACGAAGGTGAACCGCCCGGTTCGCGAAATGTGCTGATCCGCTTTCCCAGCTACGAGGCAGCCCGGAACTGGT
>JBCBNR010000603.1:0-551 GCA_039821665.1 Pseudomonadota bacterium | reverse complement strand
GATTTATCAACGCGCGCTGGCATCGGATCTCTTCGTCGAGGAGTCTGCAGTCGGCAGCCTTCGCATCCTGCGCCGACTTTAAAGCAAAGGCTTTGTCAGCAGCTGGCTTCCCGGCGTGTCACCGCGCAGCGCCTCGGCGGCGAGGATGACGGCGGCTTGCGTCCAGCTCGGCTGTTCGCGCGGCCAGACGATTTGCTCGCGCGTCTGCCAGCCCATCCAGAACACGCCTGCCTCGTCTCGATAGTCGAATAGAGCCGCAAACAGTTTGCTGGCGCGTTCGGTCTCGCCAATCGCGAGCAGCGCGAGGACAAGTTCGGCGGTTTCAGCAATGGTCACCCAAGGCTCGTCAGAGACACAGCGACAGCCAAGCGGCTCGATGACGAATTGCGCCCAGCCGTCGAGGATCCGCTTCCGCGCCGCCTCAAGCGGCAGGGCTCCGGCGAGCACAACATAATACCAATCCATCGCAAACCGCGATCCCTGGCCGCGCCGGTCGAAGCGCTCCGGGTGAGCTCGCAAGGCGTTGAGCCGCGGTGCGCGCGCCTCGGCCC
>JBCBNR010000602.1:0-558 GCA_039821665.1 Pseudomonadota bacterium | reverse complement strand
GCGTTGTCCGGCGGCCGGGTCGTGACGGCCGCCCAACCGGCGGAGTAGGGCGATGAATATCGGAGACGTCGCCGAACGCGCGGGCCTGCCGCAGAAAACGATCCGCTACTATGAGGATATTGGCCTGATCCGGCCTGCGCGCGGTGCGAATGGGTACCGGCAGTTTGCCGAGAGCGACCTGCACAAGCTGACCTTTCTCGGCCGCGCGCGGGCGCTCGGGTTTTCGATCGAGGATTGCCGCACGCTGCTGGATCTATACGAAGATGGCGCGCGCGAGAGTGCGGCGGTCAAGGCGGTGGCGGAGGAGCATCTGGCGGAAATTGACGCGAAGATCGCCCAGCTTCAGTCGATGCGGGCGACACTTTCGGACCTGGTTGAGGCTTGCGCGGGCGACCATCGCCCGGACTGCCCGATCCTTGCGGAGTTCTCGAAGACCGGCGACAGGTCACGCTGACGTGACTGTATTTCGGTGCCCTGCGTCTTAGCTTTCGCTGTATAGACCAAGGGAGTTCACAATGGCCGTCTCAAAACCTGTTTCCTGCGTTGCTGCGTTCCTTA
>JBCBNR010000601.1:0-576 GCA_039821665.1 Pseudomonadota bacterium | reverse complement strand
CCGATCTGGTTTCACCGGGGCCGGTCCTTTGGGCCAGAGGCCCATCCGGCCCCTGCCCGCCTGTTTTCGGATGTGGGCCGTGTTTTGGTGGCCAAGAACGAGCCCAATGCCGCGGTCCTGCGCGAGATCTATGGCCCCGTGCTGGAGCGCACATTCACAAAAGCCGCCGAGAACGCCGACTGGATCCTCTACCTGCGCCGCCCCTAACACGGCCCCCCGCAGCCCCGAACGCCATCGAGGGGATTTGAGTATTTTTGGAAAATCGATGGCCACGCGGCGCACATCCCACCACCCCCGCGCGCGTCTTTCATTTTTGCAAAAATATCCCGGGGAGTCCCGAAGGGACGGGGCAGGGCCCCCGCAAGCCCCGGCCTATCCTTGCTTTGGCCATAATCCTTGTGTCACAGACCCCCAACCATAGGACAGCGGGGGCAAAGGCCATGGGGGCAGGTGCGAAATTTGGAGCTTTCGCCCTGATCTCGGGGCTTGGCTTTGGCTTGGATGTGGCCATGACCCTGGGCCTGGTCTGGGCGGGCTTGCCTGCGTTCTGGGCCAATATGGCGGGCGCGCTTTTGG
>JBCBNR010000600.1:0-586 GCA_039821665.1 Pseudomonadota bacterium | reverse complement strand
CATCGCGGCCCCGGGTGCCATGCCCTGATCCAGAAGATCGCCGATGAGCGGCGGCGCGGCGTAGCCGTTCAGATATGCAGGCATGCCCACGAGCGAGCCCAGTACGATCGTGCCCAAACCGCCGCCGCCCAGCAGGTTCGCGATGAGGTTGGCCGGCATGTAGTGCACCATCAGCGCCTCGATCGTGTAGGCGAGCGTGAGCCATTTCAGCAGGAACACCCCGTTTTCAAGGCCCGCGTGGCGAAAGATCTGCACCCGCTCGGGCACCCGCCAGAACGCCCAGACCGGCGTGGCCGAAAACGGCGCCTTGACCCCGCAGCACCCGCCCACGGCGGGCTTTTCGCGCAGCGGATCGGCAAAGACCCGTGTGCCCGACAGCAAGAGCGTGCCGAAGCCGCCGAAAAGGCCGAGCGCCACCGCCGCCAGCGTCTTGGCGATGGCGAAGTCGAGCGTGATGGCCCCGGTGGTGATGGCGAACATCGCGGGGTCCATCAGCGGCGAGGCGAGCCAGAAGGCCATGACCGCCGCCAGCGGCGCACCCACGGCGAGCAGGGCGGCGATGAACGGGATCACCTCGCACGAGCAG
>JBCBNR010000599.1:0-587 GCA_039821665.1 Pseudomonadota bacterium | reverse complement strand
AATGCCCAACGACATGCCGCCGCACCGGGCCTGCTTCGCCCCCGAGATGTAGGTTGCGATGACAAGCTCGGGATGGCGATGGGGCGCGTAGGCAAACCTCCCCACCACGCTGTCGAGGATGTCGAACCCGCCAAGCACATCGGATCGTCGCAATCGGTTGCTCGTCTGCATGGAGCGAGACGATAGTCGGTCCGCCACATGAGGCAATCGCCTGTTGCGCGCATACGTAAAACCGCGCGCTCAAGCGTCGTCTGATTTCAATCTGAAGGGATGGTGGAGCCAAGGGGAGTCGAACCCCTGACCTCTTGCATGCCATGCAAGCGCTCTCCCAACTGAGCTATGGCCCCATGGTGAAATCACCGGTCGCCTGAGTAGGCGCGTTCCCCGGTGACTTCAAGCAAAAAGCGTATCAGTTCTCTTCGTCTTCCGAAGGCACATCCGCGATCTCGTCAAGGTCCACGGTGTCCTCATCGTCCTCGAGCACCGTGTCATCGTCGACGGGCACATCCTCGTCATCATCGTCGAGCACGTCGTCATCCTCGAGGTCGGGAACCTCGGCGACCTCCTCGGGCTTCGGCTTCGGTTTT
>JBCBNR010000598.1:0-595 GCA_039821665.1 Pseudomonadota bacterium | reverse complement strand
AAGGTGGAGACGCCCACGAAAGGCAGGTCGAGGCGGCCTGTGTCGTAGCTGTTGCTCATAGGGGAAACTGGCCTTAAATGCGGCGCGGTTGCAAGTGTTGGCACGATGGCGTCTTCATCGGTCCGCAAATATCCCGGGGTCCGGGGCAGCGCCCCGGCGGATCGGCGCGCGCAAGCGCGACGAAACCGAAATATAGGGGTTTTCGTTCCGTCGCACACATGCGATAGGGAGGCGTCAAACGAACCCCTCCCAAGGAGACCCCCATGGAGATTCGTGAGGCACTCACGTTCGACGATGTATTACTGGTGCCCGGTGCCTCAAAGGTGCTGCCGGCGGATGCCGACACGCGCACGAAGGTCACCAAGTCGATCTCGATGAACATCCCGCTTTTGTCGTCGGCCATGGACACGGTGACCGAGGCGCGGATGGCGATCACCATGGCGCAGGCAGGTGGCATCGGCGTGGTGCATCGCAACCTCGATATCGCCGAACAGGCGCGGCAGGTGCGGCAGGTGAAGCGCTTCATCTCCGGCATCGTCTACAACCCGATCACCCTTAAACCCCATCAGACACTGGCGGATGCGAAGGCGCTACA
>JBCBNR010000597.1:0-608 GCA_039821665.1 Pseudomonadota bacterium | reverse complement strand
CCGAGGCAAACACGGTGCTATCGCTGCTGTCGGTCGCGTTCACGTCGGGGGAAGACGGGACTGGCCGGGTGACGCTTACACTGTCGGGCGACGGAGCGATTGCGGTGGATGTCGAAGCGCTAGAGGTGACGCTGGCGGACGTGACGCGGCCCTATTTGGCGCCGTCCGGCAAGGCGCCGGATCACCCCGACTGACCCCGCGCCATCACGTCGCTTGAGGCGGTGGGGCGGCCTCGGTATGTGGGGCGGCAGGAGTGAGAGATGCCGCAATTTCTGAATAGCAAGAACAGTGATTTTGACACGCGGTTCCGGGCGCTTCTGTCGATGAAGCGTGAGGATGCGCCCGATGTGGATGCCGTGGTGGCAGAGATCATCGCGGATGTGCGCGCGCGCGGCGATGCGGCGGTGATCGCGCTGACAGAGCGGTTTGATCGGCTGACGCTGTCGCCGGAGACGCTTGCGTTCAGTGCCGATGAGATTGAAGAGCACTGCGCCCGGGTGCCGGCGGAGGAGCGTGCGGCCCTGGAACTCGCGGCGGAAAGGATCCGGACCTATCACGCCCGCCAGATGCCCCGGGATGCCTCCTGGGCGGATGAAACCGGGGCAACG
>JBCBNR010000596.1:0-612 GCA_039821665.1 Pseudomonadota bacterium | reverse complement strand
CAAATTGCGTCCTGCCCTAACACCTCTGTGAACGTTTGGCCCCGCAGGTTGCGAAATGCGGGGCGAATTTACATCCCTTTCCTCATGACCGGGCCCAGCCGCGCCCCGTACCCTTGGGAGGATCTGAGATGAGTAATCTGAAACGCATTCTGCTGGTGGACGATGATGAGGACCTCCGGGAAGTCCTCGCCGACCAGCTCGTCCTGACCGAAGAGTTCGATGTGTTCGAGGCCGGAGACGGCTCCAGCGGGCTCGAGAAGTCGAAGCAGGGACACTACGATCTGGTTATCCTCGATGTCGGACTGCCTGACATGGACGGACGTGAGCTGTGCCGTCTGATGCGCAAGCAGGGAATCAAGTGTCCGATTGTCATGCTGACCGGACATATTTCCGATGCGGACACAATCCTCGGCCTCGACTCAGGTGCGAACGACTACGTGACCAAACCGTTCAAGTTTCCGGTGCTTCTCGCCCGCATTCGCGCGCAGCTGCGCCAGCACGAACAATCCGAGGATGCGGTGTTCACGATCGGGCACTACACGTTCAAGCCGTCGGCGAAGCTGCTAACCGACGACAACGAAAAGAAAATTCGCCTGACGTCGAAGGAAACCA
>JBCBNR010000595.1:0-613 GCA_039821665.1 Pseudomonadota bacterium | reverse complement strand
AATCGGGCGTGCGGTGCGGTCTGAAGCCGGGATAGCCTCTGTTTCCGGCCAGCAGTCTTGCGTGGTATGCCGCGCCCCAGAACATGTGGGCGCGCATGTCGCCCCAGCGGTCGGGCGCTTCCAGCATGGCATGGGCTCCGGTCGCGATAGTGGCTGACATTTCGTTCAGCGTGTATTTCGTGGCGAGCGAGTCCGCGTTGGCGCCGCCGCGTTCGTAGGTGATCCAATAGGGGCGCAGGTAGCCTTCTTCGAAAACATGCGGCGTCAGCCCTGTCTCTGAAGCGACGGCGAGGGCCGCCGCGTGGACCGGGCGCTTGCTACCGTAGCAGACGAGATCAGTCACGCCACGCTCCGCAATGATCGACCGAAGGGTGTCAGGGAAGGCGTTCGCTGTGTCGCGATAGGGGATGTAATCCGTCGGCCCATGCCAGAAGGTGCGGTCGGCGCTGTTGAACCCAAGGCGGCAAGTGCGCGCACCGGCGACACGCAACTGACGGCTCAGTCGGCTGAAGAACGGCCCGTGTGGCCCCTGAAGGAAGAGGAAGCACCGATCGGAACGGGGGCGAGACGCAGCGAGCATAGCCTTTCATAGCCGAGCCCGCCGCCTGCCGCC
>JBCBNR010000594.1:0-636 GCA_039821665.1 Pseudomonadota bacterium | reverse complement strand
TCTCTTACTAGACTGCTCAGCTTACCTCCAGTCTATCGTCATTGCTATATAGCTTCCCCAGTCTTTGCTCTCAAAGTGACTTTGCTCTATGCAAGTCCATGATGTAAGCTCAGCTCAATAATAGCTAAGAGCACATAACCTTCTTTCAGCTCTTACATGGCACTATATGCAGGGTCGACCTAACTCTGCCTAAGGCGACATAACCTTGACCCAGCTCTTATACTAGCCCTCCTTTATTGACCAGTGGTCATCCTTGCCTTCTATAGGTGCTGCCACATAGTGTCTGCTAGAGCTAGCTACCTGACCTTTACCCTGCTCTTATCTTAGCCTCCATTGATGAGCCAGTGACTCCGCCTTTGCTCTCATGTTTCCCTCTGCACCATAGGCTAAAGTTATAAACCTTGCCCCCTCTCTAAGCCTCTGACTCATGCAGTGCTCTTGCTTGGCCTATGACCCTTGCTTGCAGCTCTCCTTGCAATGATTCTTATTGCACCCTGCTCGTGACTATGCTCTCAGTCTATAGCTTCCTTAGAATAACTTCTCCTCTGAACCTCTCGCTATATAGCCTCTGCTAGAGTCTGCTACCTTTTCTATGCTCTTACAAGCACTCTCATACAGTCCCTAGTGTACGCTCTA
>JBCBNR010000593.1:0-646 GCA_039821665.1 Pseudomonadota bacterium | reverse complement strand
CATCGGCGAGGATGCCATATTGGCCAAGGGTGGCAATGCGCTGACCTCGCAATCGGTCGGACCAAAGATCTTGTGGCTCAGGCGCAACCGGCCCGAGATCTACGAGCAAGCGGCCCATATCCTGACCTCGACCAGTTTTCTGGTGCAACGGCTGACCGGTGAGGTGGTGATTGACCACTACACCGCCGCCAATTTCTCGCCCCTCTATGATGTGTCTCGGCAAAGCTGGTGTGACGAGTTGGCCGACGACATTGTGGCGTTGGATCGCCTGCCGCGCTTGATGTGGTCGAACGAGGTTGCAGGCGGGATCACAGCCCAGGCCGCCGCCCAAACGGGCCTGGCAGAGGGCACGCCGGTGACCGCCGGGACCATCGACGCCGCTGCCGAGGCGCTGTCGGTGGGCGTGGATGGCCCGGGCGACATGATGATGATGTATGGCTCGACCATCTTTATCATCCTGCGCGCGGCCACCCAGGTCTTGGACCCGCGCATTTGGTATGCGCCCTGGCTCTTTGAAGGCGAGCATGCCTCGATGGCGGGGCTTGCGACTTCGGGCACGCTCACCCATTGGTTTCGCGACCATCTGGCGCGCGATCTGGACCCGAGTACTGCCTTCCCCAGTCTCGTGGCCGAGGCGCAAACCTCG
>JBCBNR010000592.1:0-658 GCA_039821665.1 Pseudomonadota bacterium | reverse complement strand
GCAGATGCAAGATCGACGCGCCTGCTTCGGCGGCCTCAACCGCCTGGGATGCAATCGCATCATAGGTATAGGGCAGGGCGTCCGACATGGTCGGTGTGTGAATCGCACCTGTCACGGCACAGGTGATAATCGTCTTTTGCTGGCGGGCCAATTATCCGTCCTTTTTGGTGTCGGGGCTTCGCACCCGGTAGGAGAGGGGGAAAAGCTCCAGATCGAAGCGGTCGCGGATCAGACCCCAGACGCCGTTGGGCGCTTTCAGCATCACCACGATTGCCACCAGCCCCAGCACCAGAAGATAAATCGTGCCGAAGTCAGCGAGCGTTTCGCGCAGGGCGAAAAAGATCAGCGTGCCGATGATCGGGCCTTCCAGCGTGCCGATCCCGCCGATGACGACAATGAAGATCACAAAAGCCGTCCAGTCGTTGACGCTGAAGGCCGCATCGGGCGAGATGCGCAGCTTTTGAAGGAATATGATCCCGCCGATCATCGCCGTCAGGGCGGACGTCACCACGTAGACCTCGAGCTTGGTGCGCCAGATGTCGATGCCGAGGCCGGAGGCCGCCACCTCGCTGTCGCGGATCGCCGTCAGGGCAAGGCCCCGGCGCGAGCGCAAGAGCAGATAGACGGCCAGCAAGACGACGACCGCCGCGCCGAGGGC
>JBCBNR010000591.1:0-660 GCA_039821665.1 Pseudomonadota bacterium | reverse complement strand
CCGGGGCGTTCGAGCGCCCCGGTCACTGCAAAGGGGCCACATTCAACAAGACGCCCCGCGATACACACACGACAGGGGAGGGCGCCCGCGATGTTCGGTATCCCAAGTTCGTACCTGATAAACCGTCTCGTAACTCTGCTGCTGACGGTCTGGATTGCGGCCACGCTGATCTGGATCATCCCACGCCTCAGCCCGGTGGACCCCGCCGAGGTGATGCTGGGCAGGATGGCCGCCGGTGGGGCCTTTGTCGAAGGGTCCGAGGAAATCCTCGCCCAGCTTCAGGAACGCTTTGGCCTGAACGACGCGTGGTACGTGCAATACGGCAAGTACATGTGGTCGATCATCACCTTCGATTTCGGTGTCTCGGTCGCCAGCTTCCCAACACCCGTTTGGACCCTCGTAGCCCAAGCTTTGCCCTGGACGCTGGGCCTGATGATCCTGTCGCTGATCCTGACGTTTATCATCGGCAACGCCCTGGGCGCCTTCATGGTTTGGGAGCGGACGCCAAAACCCTGGAAGGTGGTGATCCCATCCCTGATGATCTTCACCTCGATCCCACCCATCCTGTCGGGCCTTCTGCTGATGTACATATTCAGCGTCAAGCTCCGATGGTTCCCGCTGACAGGATCCTACGGGCTGACGGTCACGCCCGGCTGGAAC
>JBCBNR010000590.1:0-674 GCA_039821665.1 Pseudomonadota bacterium | reverse complement strand
CAGGCCGCGTGCGGTCTGTGGCAGATGGTGGAAAATCGCCCTCCGGGGGGAGGTCGGGCGATGCCCGGACTGGGCCGGGCGGTTGCGTATGCGGCGGATGTCGTGCGTCCCTTGGAGGCGGCTCCGCCAAAGGGCGAGACCTGTCCTGCCAGACCGCGGGATGGCGATCAGGCCTCTTTTCAGGACACGTTATGCCAGCCCCGTTCGAAAGAGGACGGAGCAGAGCCCGAGACCAGCCAATCGCCAGCCCGTTGGGGCGGTCTGGCCTTCTCGGTGATTTTGCAAATCACCTGTCAGCAATGGCTCGCGCGGCGGCCTGCGGCCTTGTTCCGCGCGGGGGGAGGGGACGAATGTCGGCTTTGCTAGTTCCCGTCAGGATCAGCGCGCGTCGATAAAGCTTTTGAGCCGGGCCATCAGCGCGGCGTGGCTAGGCGAAGGGGTGTCGGTGGCGCAGGCCAGGTCTGGGGTGGCGAGCAGGGGGGGCAGGTCGTCTACCTCCCAGGCGATGTGGATGCCCGGCAGGGGCGCCACCGCCTGGGCCGTCGCCATTTGGTGGTCGTTGCGATGCTCGCCCAAGGCCACCCGGCGGGGCAACAGCACCAGCGGCTTGCCAAAGCGCTTGGCCGACAGGATCGTGCCCACGCCCGCATGGGCCACCACCACCCGCGCGGCTG
>JBCBNR010000589.1:0-678 GCA_039821665.1 Pseudomonadota bacterium | reverse complement strand
TCCAACACGGATGTGGCACCAAACTGGGTGATCGCGGCCTCGATGATGGGCCGGTAATTGGCCCAGGCCCAGGGGTGGCTGGGGTCCACATCCAGCGTATCGATGAACTGTGCCAAAGTGGCCATGGTGCCCCCCGCGTAACCCTTGAAATGCTGCGCCTGCGAAAAGCCCGCGCCCTGCCCCTGCTTTAGGCCCTCCATTAGGGCGTTTTCAAGGCGCAAGGCCAGGCCAAGCGCCCAAGATTTACCGGGCTCAGGGGCACAAATCATAGGCACGAGGGGGCTCTGCCCCCGTCCCCTGGCGGGGACCCCCCGGGATATTTTTGCAAAAATGAAGGGGGGCGATCACACCTTGCGCAGGAAGGTCACATTGTCTTTTTCCTGGATCACAAGGGAATAGCCCCGTTCTTCAAGCATTCGGACCACCGGGGCCACACGCCAAACCGGGGCGGGGCTGTCGAACTCGATGGCCAGAACCTTGGGCAAAAGGCCCGAAGGGATGAAATCCATCGCCGCCTCGTACCACGCGCCTTCGATGTCCATTTTCAGCAAATAGATCTCGCGCCCCTGGTGGCCCAGCCGTTCCATGATGGTCGACAGGCGCAGGCAGGGCACCTCGTGATACTTGCCCGTGTGGTGCAGGTCAGTGATGAAATGGGAGGAATGGTTCTCGCCCAAA
>JBCBNR010000588.1:0-706 GCA_039821665.1 Pseudomonadota bacterium | reverse complement strand
CCCTATCTCGCGCTGCGGGATAGGGGCCTTTTTTTGCCCTCTTGGGTGCTGCTGACAGGTTCACGCACACACCAGCGACGCGCACCCGCCGGCGCGCGCTTTGCTGTGCCTTGCTGCCCCCCACCAACACCTCAGACCAAGGCGATCAAGCGTGCAGGGCCGCCGGAGCCGCGTTTATGGGTCGGCGCACCCACCACCAAAGTGGCCCCGGACGCAGGCACAGCGCTCAAATTCGCCATGTTTTCGATCCCGAACCGACCATTGCCAAGCCAGGCGTAATGGGTGGCAAAATCAGCAGATGGCCCGTGGTCGAGCGACAGCGTGTCCACCGCCATCGAGCCTGCACCTGTTTCCAACAACATCTCCGTGGCCTCCGGGTGAAAACCCGGAAAATGCAAACCGCCCGCGTCATCGGCGTTGCGGAAACCCGGCGTTGCAACCTTGTCCGACCAGCCCGAATGCATGGCGACACAGGCCCGTGACGGAATGGGCCCATGCACATCCGTCCACGCTTTCAGATCATCGGGGGTCACTTGCGTATCCGCATCCTCCGCCGCGCGTCCCGCAATATCGATCACACAGAGCGGCACCACCAGATTGCCCACCTCGATCTGATCCACGCTCAACCCATCCTCGGAGAAATGGAACGGCGCGTCGATATGGGTGCCCGTATGCTCACGCAAGGTCAGATCAAAAAGGTTGAACT
>JBCBNR010000587.1:0-747 GCA_039821665.1 Pseudomonadota bacterium | reverse complement strand
TCCAGATCGGACACCAGCAGCTCCGTTGCTGCCTTTAGATAGTCGCCGCGGCGGTCGCAGTTCCCGCCTGTGCAGGCATCACCTTGTGCGTAGTCCGTCCAGGGACGGTTGCCTGCACCTGGGCCATGACCATTCAGGTCCTGCCCCCACAAGAGAAATTCGATTGCGTGATAGCCGGTGGCCACATTACTCTCGACCTCGTCCGCCTCGTGCAGCGCACCTTCCAAGAGGACGGGTGTGATTTCACTGGCGTCAATCGTTTCGCCGGACAGGGTGAAGCTGGGGTTCGCGATCACGTTGAGCACGGCGTACTCGTTCTCATCCGTGGCGCCGCCGTAGCTTGCATCGACATAGTCGATCAGCCCTTCGTCGAGAGGCCAGGCGTTCACTTTGCCCTCCCAATCATCGACGATCGCATTGCCGAACCTGTAGACCTCGGTTTGCTGATAGGGAACACGCGCTGCCAGCCATGCAGATTTTGCGGCTTGCAGGTTTTCTGCTGATGGCGCGTCAATAAGGTCATTGACGGTTGTCAACAGAGTCTGGGCTGTCGCAAGACTGTCTTCGTATTTCGCCAAAGCGATGTCTGCGTAGTTATCCAGTACCGCGGATTTATCCGCGAGCGTCGGTGTTGCGGCCAGAAGCGCTGTTCCAAGCGCTGTCGACATCAGGTGTTTCATTTGGCTATTCCCTTTTTGGCTGGACTAGTGAAATCGCACGACATTTGGTGCGGTGTCGGATAAATAT
>JBCBNR010000586.1:0-761 GCA_039821665.1 Pseudomonadota bacterium | reverse complement strand
AGTCGCTAATTGGCGGCATCTTCTCGGCCACGTTCGAGGCGGCGGCCTTGGCGGCCAAGGCGGGCGTGCCAGGCGAGGTGCTGCACAAGGTTGTCTCCACCTCGTCGGCGGGCTGCGGTGCGGCCAACACGGCCTTGGAAAAGATCATCGATCGACAGTTCGAGGGCACCGGCAGCCACATCGCCACCATGCACAAGGATCTGACCATCGCACTGGATTTGGCGGAGCAGTTGACCGTGCCACTGCACACAGCCTCTGCTGCGATGCAGCTGTTTCATGCGGGCAAGGCCAAATACCCCAATGGCGACAACTGGATCGTCACCCGTGTGATTGAAGAGATCATCGGGGCAGAGTTGCACCGATGAAACTAGGGGTGATTTGCGACGGCATCAGCCGCGATTTGCGCCATGCCTTGGGCGTGATGGCCGAGTTTGGGTTGGAGTATGCCGAGCTTCAATATGTGGGCTCCAAGGAGGTTGGCGATCACTCCACTTTCGAGATAGCCGAGATCAAGGCCCTGTTGGAGGATCACGGCACGCCCGTGTCGTGCCTGTCGCGGCATATCTTTGCGGGGCTTACCGCCCAGAACCGGCCCGGGGATGCGGCCCACATCCAGCACATGGATGCGCTCAAGCGGGTGATCGAAATGAGCCACATCTTGGGCGGCCCGTTGGTGCGGATCATGACGTCGAAGAAGGAGCAAATCCTCTTTGGTCGCAATGGCGCGGAAACCTGGAACGTGGCGAAGGGGGCCTGGGACA
>JBCBNR010000585.1:0-781 GCA_039821665.1 Pseudomonadota bacterium | reverse complement strand
GGATCGCGTCGCGTTGGGTGTGCAAGTCTGACATAGGACAAATGCTCCGCTGAGATACATTTGACCAGCATATCAGAGTGCCTTTAGGCTGTTTGCCTATTGAAACAATTAGTTTAGTGTGTTCAATCTGTTTTTAGCATCTTCCATAGGCTGAATAATGGAAAATAGCCTAGCGCATAGCCAATTAGACCGATTTGATCGGGATATCCTCAGCCTTCTGGCCCGCGACGGGCGGCTGTCGGTCAGCGAACTGGCCCGCCGCGTGGGTCTGTCGAAAACGCCGTGCCAGAACCGCCTGAAGCGCCTTCGACAGGACGGGTTCATCACCGGCTTTCGCGCGGTGCTGAACCCAGCCAAGCTGTCCCGGGATCATGTGGCGTTTGTCGAGGTCAAGCTGAGCGACACGCGAGAGCGAGCCTTGGCGGAATTCTGTGCCGCCGTGCAAACCGTGCCCCAGATCGACCAATGCCACATGATTGCAGGCGCGTTTGATTTTCTGCTCAAGGTGCGCACCCGGGACATCGCCCAGTATCGCCGCGTGTTGGGCGAGCATCTGTCCACCTTGCCCCATGTTGCCAGCACCTCGACCCATGTCTCGATGCAGGCGGTCAAAGACACGTCGTTCTAGGACAGCGCCAATGGACATCCGCAAGACCATCCACGTCGTCTCGGCCCATGCAGAAGGGGAAGTGGGCGATGTCATCGTGGGCGGCGTCGCACCCCCGCCGGGCGAAACCCTGTGGGATCAGCGGCGTTGGCTTGCCCAGGATCAGCGACTTCA
>JBCBNR010000584.1:0-783 GCA_039821665.1 Pseudomonadota bacterium | reverse complement strand
TGGGACCGCTTTTTGGTAGGTCTCAAGGCAGTGGCGGCCTGGCAGACCCGCGTGATCCAAACCGGCGTTTTGCGCCAATACATCTTTGCGACCTTCACCACGATCTTGGTGGCTTTGGGTGGGACGATGGTGCTCAAAGGCGCATGGCCCGAGGCGATTGACCTGTCGGATGTAACGCTCAAAAGCGTGGCGCTCGCGCTTTTGATCATCGTGGGAGCCGTGCTGACAGCGATCACCAGCTCGCGCATCTTGGCCATGGCGGCCCTGGGGGTGGTTGGCATCGGGGTTGCTATGATCTTTATCGTGTTCAGCGCCCCGGATGTGGCCATCACCCAGTTGTTGGTGGAAACCTTGGTGGTCGTGCTGGTGGCGGTTGCCTTGCTGCGCCTGCCCGTGCTCGACACCCAAGGGCAAGACCGCAGGCCGCGCGCAGCCGCCGGTGGGTCAGGTACAGCACCGCACCAAGCCCGATGGTTGCGATGGACAGGATCAGGGGCATGTTCACGCCTGCCCAAAGCTGAAGCTCTTTGGCGTCTTCGGCAGTGCCGGTCAGCGAGGCAACGGTGGGATCGATCAGCGCGATTTGCAGTGGATCGGGGTATAGGCCCAGAACCGCTCCCAGAACAGCCAGCACAACCGGGCCCACCAGCATGGGCCACGGTGCCTCGTGGGGGGTTTTGGGCAAGCTGCCCCCTGGCTTTTGCCAGAACGGACGCAAGGCGACGATCCCTGCCACTGCAAACATCAACGCATTGGCGGCCAGCAGGCATGCGGCAAACACAA
>JBCBNR010000583.1:0-797 GCA_039821665.1 Pseudomonadota bacterium | reverse complement strand
ATCGCGGTGGTTCTGATTGGCGTCTTGGGATGGCGCAGCGTGTGGGGCCTGGCAGCGGGGGCCGCACTCGTCTGTGCATGTGTGCTGCCTTGGCTGCTGCGCACCAACCGCACACCCAGTGCACCAGCCACGAACGAGGCTGGACAGGGTCTGTACAACCGCCATTGGACCCGAGGCGAGGCATTGGGCCATTGGCTGTTTTGGGTCATCGCTTTGGGCTTTTTTGCGCCGCCGGTTTTCGGCACAGCTTTGTTCTTTCACCAGGTGCATCTGGTCGAGGTCAAAGGTTGGACTTTGCAAGGCTATACAGCTTTTATGCCTGCTTTCACCCTGGCCTCGGTGACCATGATGGTCCTGTCGGGTGGCATCGTTGACCGGCTGGGGACCACGCGGCTGATGCCACTTTGCCTTGTGCCGTTCTCGGCGGCGCTTATGTGTCTGTCTTTGGTGGACGGGTTCTGGATTGTGCCCATCGGCCTGGGGCTGTTTGGCGCGACCCAAGGCATGATGATCACCCTGTCCGCGGCCCTGTGGCCAGAGATTTATGGGACACAGCATTTGGGCAAAGTCAGATCCGTGGCCACCGCGCTGATGGTGTTGGGCTCGGCCTTGGGGCCTGGGGTGACCGGCGCGCTGATCGATTGGGGTGTGACGTTCGAAGCGCAGATGATCGCGATGGCCGCTTATATGCTGGCCATCTCAAGCCTTTATATCTGGGTATTTGCCCGGGTTGGGCGGGCGCTAGCGGCGGCGCCTTAGATAGACATAGTAGGCCCCATCCCCTCCATGGCGCCGAT
>JBCBNR010000582.1:381-810 GCA_039821665.1 Pseudomonadota bacterium | reverse complement strand
GCGTCGGATCATTCCGCGGCACAAGCGGTGAGCTTTCGACCACCTCGTGCCCGTTGCGCGCGAAATAGTCGAGGAAGGTGGAACGAATGTCGTTGATGCTGGTCATGGGCAGGCCGGCTTTGCAGATGTTGAGTTTGCGGGATACTCCGTTCCCTCGGATCGCTCAAGCAGAACTGTCACCTGGGGGCTTTGCCCCCGCGCGCTTCGCACGCTCCCCCAGGATATTTGGGCCAAAAAGAAAACGCCCCGGTCTCCCGAGGCGCTTTCCGGACTTCTCCTTGGGCGGTCATCGGCGTCCCCGCCTGTACCGCACCGACAATTTGAGCCAAGTTCGTTTCTTCTTGGTAAAAATATCCCGGTGGGTGAATTTGCGAACGCAAAGAGGGAGGCAGCGCCTCCCTCCCGGACCGTCCCATATGGGGCGTCAGG
>JBCBNR010000582.1:0-371 GCA_039821665.1 Pseudomonadota bacterium | reverse complement strand
TTCTTTTTTTTTTTTTTTTTTTTTTTAAATTTCTGGGTGGGTTTTTACGTTGCTACCCCTGTGGGGCCCCCCCCCCCCCCCCCCCGGACCGTCCCATATGGGGCGTCAGGCTATTCTACGAGACCGTCCTCGTCTTTGTCCTCGAAATTGTCGCCGTCGAAATCGAGCCCGTGGGCGGCACGAATCTTGTCTTCGATGTCATGCGCCATATCCGCATTTTCGCGCAGGAAATTCTTCGCGTTTTCACGCCCCTGCCCGATGCGCTCATCGCCATAGCTGAACCATGCGCCCGACTTCTCGACCACACCCGCCTTGACGCCAAGATCGATCAATTCGCCCATCTTGGAGATGCCCTCGCCATACATGATGTC
>JBCBNR010000581.1:0-816 GCA_039821665.1 Pseudomonadota bacterium | reverse complement strand
GTCCGTTCGCCCGCTGGATCATGGGACGCTTGACGCAGCGCCGCAAAGCTCCTGATAAACAAGGTGCGTCCATCTGTCTTCGAAAGTGTGTGCCATGTCCCGCCAGGTTCTGATCCTTTACGCCCATCCTTCTCCGGGACGCTCCCACGCCAACGCGCGCCTTGCGGCGCTGGCGCGCAAGATGGATGGCGTGACGCTCGTCGATCTCTACGCCGCCTACCCGGATTATCAGATCGACGTGGCGGCGGAACAGGCACGGCTCAACAGTGCGGACGTCGTGATGTTCCTCTGTCCATTCTACTGGTATTCGACGCCGTCGATCCTGAAGGAATGGCAGGATCTGGTGCTGGAGTACGGCTACGCCTACGGAAAGGGTGGCACCGCGCTGGCGGGCAAAACGTTCCTTGCCGCGATCACCGCCGGCGGGTCGGAGCATGCCTATTCGGAGGACGGCCACAACCGGTTCGAAATCCGGGAGTTGCTGCGCCCTCTTGAGGCGACGGCGAACCTCTGCGGCATGACCTATCTGTCACCGCTCGTCCTCTTCGCCTCCCTGACCGCGGAGCGGGAGGGAAGGCTCGCGGAGCATGAGGCGCTCTTCAGCCGCGCCCTTAACGGGCTCATCGACGGGACCATCGACGGCGGCGGCGGAAGCAGCACGGCACCAACACTCAACGAAACGCTCGCAGGTGCGGAGGTGAGCCAATGACCGGATATCTCCTCGACGCCGTCATCTACCTCATGGCCGCCGTGGTTGCGGTACCGCTCGCGAACCGGTTCGGCTTCGGCTCCGTCCTCGGCTACCTGATGGCGGGG
>JBCBNR010000580.1:0-864 GCA_039821665.1 Pseudomonadota bacterium | reverse complement strand
CTGATTTGGTCGGCGCCCCGTTGGAAAAGGCAGACGCCGCGATCATCCGCAAAGTCACAGGGTTCGCCATCGGGGGCGTCTCCCCATTGGGTCACAAAACCCAATGCCGCACCTGGATGGACCCGACCATTTTGACATTTGACACAGTTTGGGCCGCCGCCGGCACCCCGCACCATGTGTTCGAGATCGCACCGGAAACTCTGCGCGCAGCGCTTGCGCCGCAGGTGGCGGACTTCACCACCACCTAGCGGCCCCGGGCTATTGCGAGGTCAAAAACGATCCCGCGATTGCATCGCTTGGGGCGACCAACTCCTCGCCATTGCCAACATCAACAACCGCATTGGCCCCAGTCAAACTGCCCGAAAGCTCTTGGGCGTTGGGACCATAGAACACCCCTTCCACGTCCAATCGCACCGCCTCCAACCCGTTTGGCGTATTGGACAGATCCCCTAACTCGGCCTCTGGCACATCAACAAACCCAGAGATGCCCGTTGGCGTCACCTGCCCATCCTCTAAGATCAGCAGAAGGGATCCATCCGCTCCGCCCAGGTTGCTTTGTGAAGCCTGAGAATTGGTCAGATCAAACTGACCCGTGACCAAATTGGTGCCGAAATCCACCGAGAACTCCGCAGGACCCACAGCATCGTCAATCCCAACGACATTGGGCAAAGATTTGCCTATGATCGCAGAACCCGTGTAATCGACCACCGTGTTGGCAAGGGCGGCAAGCTCAGTCGGATCCGTTGGAAAGCCCAACACAAAATCGGATTGGAAGAATGCGCCCCCATTTCCCGAAGCCGATCCGCCTGGCAAAAAGTCTTCGAACTCTGCGTTGGTGTCAAAGTTGCTGTCCACATAATAGAG
>JBCBNR010000579.1:287-866 GCA_039821665.1 Pseudomonadota bacterium | reverse complement strand
CTGGAGGCTAAGCACTTTTTGCACCATCGCCGGATAAGCAAGCCCTGCAAACTCTGCTGAAATCTCAGTCGCATCGCGTTCCTGAGTACTGCCATTCTGAGACAGCCCGGTCGCTTGGAACGTGAACCCTTCGCTTGCTGCTTTGCGGGCCTTGATTGCAGCGTCCATCTGGGCAATCTTTTCACGGGAAAACACTGCAAACGCATCGCGCTCGCGTATCATTTCCTGAAGTATGCTATCTGTGTGAGAACCGCTCATGATCCGCGCCTTATTGTTAAGGTGCGTTTTAGAGCTTCATTTTAGGGAGCGCAAGCCTGTAATGTCATGCGGCACCTTTATGTGTACTAGGCATCCAGGTTAAAGACTTGCGTCAAGGGGATACACCCCTAACCAAGCGCTGTCGGACGCCAACTCGGCCAACAGGGTGACGGTGATGCAGTCGAAGTACCTCAACAACATCGTTGAACAGGACCACCGGTTCATCAAACGAAAGGTCCAGCCAATGATGGGATTTGGCGCATTCGCCTCAGCTCAAGCAACCCTCGATGGGGTCGAAGTCGCCAACATGATCCGCAAAGG
>JBCBNR010000579.1:0-277 GCA_039821665.1 Pseudomonadota bacterium | reverse complement strand
CATCTTTGCAGGGCTGGCAGGGTAAATCACTGTCCTAGCCAAGTCTTTCTCGCTGGCTCGAAAGTTTGCGACGGAACCGGAACGGGTCAGGCAGGCCAAGACATCCACAAACAAATTGAGACGTTGTAGACGCGGCGAAGACATTTCTGTTTTGTTCACAAGAGTTTCTGCTTGGGGTGAACTTTGCAACGCAAGAAAACAACGCGAACGAGTTTGCCCTCCTCATCCGACTAGACAGGACGGTGAAGATCAGGCTAGGTTTGATGCCTGCAGAGTA
>JBCBNR010000578.1:0-871 GCA_039821665.1 Pseudomonadota bacterium | reverse complement strand
GTCAAAGGTGACCTTGCCCTGACGCTCTGTCAGCATCTTGGCCTTGGACTTGCCAAAGCCCATGGCACCGCCTTTGCCGCCGCCTTGCATGCGGTTCATGAAGTACAGCCAAATGCCGATCAACAGGGCGATGGGCAGCAGCGACACGAGGATCGAGGTGAAGGCAGATTGTTCCTGGGGGGCTGCTTTGATCTCGACATTCGAGTCGCGCAGCCGTGTCACCAGATCATTGTCAGAGGGTTGAATTGTTTGAACTCTTTCACCCGAGGCCAGGGTGACATACACCTTCTCGCCATCCAAGGTGACGCTTTGCACATTCCCGGTTTCAACCTGATCCAGGAATTGCGAATAGCTGATCGAGCTGGACGCCGTGCTTGGCCCGCCGGAGGAAAAGACATTGAAAAGCGCGATGAGTAGGACGAACAGGATCACCCAAAACGCAATGTTTTTCGAATTGCCCATAATCTCTCCTGGCTGGAAGGGGTTTCGACGACGTTCCCCTAACATAATTGACGGCGCTAGGTATTCAACGGCTGATAAAGCCTAAGAAAAAGGCCTCGATGCCGCAGGTGTGGCGGAAGATATGGGCAGGATTTGGGCTAAGGGTGGGATGGGCGACCAAGGTGCTGCCCCGCCAAAGCGCAGGCGATACGGACAAAACCTCGCGGCTCAGCCCCGTTTCGCGCCAGGCAAGATCGCCCAAAAGGTCCGTGCCCAAGGCGCCGAGGCGCAGATCATCGCCTGCGCCTGAGCATGTGAACCGACCATCCCAGACCCCGCGTAGCGCCGTTGGTGGCGCGCATTTGGAGGGTTCGCGGCACAGGATCCCGTGGCCGTCGCGCCATCGCATCTGCGCGCCATGCAAGGTCAG
>JBCBNR010000577.1:0-872 GCA_039821665.1 Pseudomonadota bacterium | reverse complement strand
TGCGGGATACCGGCGCGGTCCAGGGCCGCGCGCAAACGAGCAACCTGCCGGCGCTGGCCTTCCCGCTCCGCAGAGCTTTGCTTGAGATGGGCAATCGACGTGCGGGCCGCGGCCGCCACCGCGGGCGGCAGGGCTGTGGTGAAGATAAAGCCCGAGGCAAACGAGCGGATGAAATCGCACAGCGTAGCAGACCCTGTGACATAGCCACCGACAACACCGTAGGCTTTGCCAAGCGTGCCTTCGATCAACGTCACCCGGTCCATCAGGCCTTCTCGCTCGGCCACGCCGCCGCCGCGCGGGCCGTACATGCCCACCGCGTGAACCTCGTCCAGATAGGTCATGGCCCCATGCTTGTCGGCCACGTCGCAAATCTCTTTGATCGGGGCGATATCCCCATCCATGGAATAAACACTTTCGAAGGCCACGATCTTGGTGGCATTCGCTGGGCATTCGCTCAGCTTGCGGTCCAGATCCTCCACATCATTGTGCTTCCAGATCTTCTTGTCGCATTTTGCATGGCGCATGCCCTCGATCATGGACGCGTGGTTCAGCGCGTCCGACAGGATCACCGCATTGGGCAAGCGCGCGCCCAGGGTGCTGAGCGAGGCCCAGTTCGAGACATAGCCGGAGGTGAACAGCAACGCCGCTTCCTTGCCGTGCAGATCGGACAACTCGGCCTCCAACAGCAGATGCTCTTGCGCATTGCCCGAGATGTTGCGCGTGCCACCCGCGCCCGCGCCATAGCGCAGCACGGCGTCTGCCATCGCTTGGGTGACGACCGGGTTCTGGCCCATGCCTAGGTAATCGTTCGAGCACCAGACAGTCACATCCGACTGCGCCCCTTCGCAATGGTTGCGCGCCCGCGAATTTGG
>JBCBNR010000576.1:0-920 GCA_039821665.1 Pseudomonadota bacterium | reverse complement strand
GCCCGACCACAAGGCAGAGACCGTGCTTTCCAATTCGCGCGGCGAGGCATGGACTTACAACGGCTTCTCAACCGTCTGGCACCGTTTCAAATCCGTCCTTGAGAATGAAGGCCTTATCGAAAAAGGCCTGACCCTCAAGGGCTTGCGGCACACGGTCGCCACGACTTTGCGCGAGGCGGGGCTGGATGAACGCCGCATCGCGGACCTTCTGGGGTAGAAAACACCGTCCATGGCACGGCACTACTCGCGATCAGCGAACCTTGCCGACAAGAACCGCGAGACCATGGCCACACTGGAAGAAGAGAACCGAAGGCGGGCCGAAAGTGTCAAACCTTCGCAGAAAAGCGTCAAACCTGACCGAAACGAGGATCAGCCATGAGCAGAAAATATAATCATATCAGAGATTTATATGGTGCCCGGGGGCGGAATCGAACCACCGACACGAGGATTTTCAATCCACTGCTCTACCCCTGAGCTACCCGGGCACGGGAGAACGGCTGGCGTTCGGGTGAGCGGGTTCTAGGGCCTCAGGCCAAGGGTGTCCAGAGGGATTTCTACAATTCTCAGTGCGGCTTGGCCTGTTGCTGAGCCGCCTGTTCCGCGGCTTCGGCAGCATCTTCGGGATCGTCCGACGGCACGGCATATTGCCCGTTCATCCAACGGGCCAGATCGACATCCGCGCACCGCCGCGAACAGAATGGGCGGTACTTCTCGTCTCGTTCGGACCCACAGATCGGGCAACTCATTTCAGAACCTCCGACAGGGGCAGGCGGGCGCGTTTTCGCTGCAATTCGTAATGTCCCAACGGGGTCCATCCTGCCAAGACCGTATCGATATCGTCAGCGCGCAAAGCACGGCGCAAGGCGTCTTCGAACGTGCGCCTGTCTTTCTTGGCCATGGGCGCCGGGTCAATCACGATC
>JBCBNR010000575.1:0-929 GCA_039821665.1 Pseudomonadota bacterium | reverse complement strand
CCACTACCGCCACGGATTTGGGGGTCGTTGCCCGCGTGTAGGTAAGCTCGGTCTCGTGACAGGCCCTTGGGTTCACCAGGCAGGACGAGACCTTCATGGAAAAGGTGTGGTCCAGGCAGGCCTGGTTGCAGGCAATGCACGGGGCGATGTGCTGGGCGTTGCCGGCACGCGCTTTGGCCACAAACTGAGCATCCGCCAGAAAGGGGCGGGCCATCGAGACCATGTTGGCGCAGCCCTCGGCCAGCACGTCCTCCGCCACCTGGGGCGTGTTGATCCGGTTCGAGGTGATCAGGGGGATCGACACTTCGCCCATCAGCCGCTTGGTCACATCCGCAAAGGCCCGGCGCGGCACGGACGTGGCGATGGTGGGCACCCGCGCCTCGTGCCAGCCGATCCCGGTGTTGATCAGGCTGGCCCCGGCTTTCTCGATCGCCTTGGCCAGTTGTACCACCTCGGCCCAGGTGGAGCCTGAGGGCACCAGATCGATCATCGAAAGCCGGTAGATAATGATGAAATCGGCCCCTGCGGCGGCGCGGACCCGTTTGACCACCTCCACCGGCAGACGCATCCGGTTCTCGTACGAGCCGCCCCAATCATCCTCGCGCCTGTTGGTGTGGGTGACGAGGAATTGATTGAGCAAGTAGCCTTCCGATCCCATGATCTCGACCCCGTCATAGCCGGCGTCGCGGGCGCGGGCCGCTGCGGTGGCGATGTCGGCGATTTGCTTCTCGATCCCCGCCTCGTCCAATTCGGCAGGCGGAAAAGGCGAGATCGGGGATTTGATCGGGGACGGGGCCACGCATTTCGGGCTGTAGGCGTAGCGGCCCGCATGGAGGATTTGCATGGCGATCCGCCCACCCTCGCCATGCACCCGGTCGGTCACGATGCGGTGGTTCGCAATGTCAGTCGCGTTGAACAGACCGGGTGCG
>JBCBNR010000574.1:0-950 GCA_039821665.1 Pseudomonadota bacterium | reverse complement strand
CATCGGTGTGGCCGAGGACAGGGATTGGGGCCAGCGCGCCACGGCCAAGGGCTATACCATCACCTGGGCGCCCGAGATGATCGCCTATCACCCGCCGCGCACCAGCTTTGCCGAACAGGGGCGCAAGATGGACCGCCATATCGGCCATGATTTCGCGAAGATCACCGCAAAGCCGCTGGGCCAGCTCAGATGGGCCGGGCGCATGTTGGCCATGGCAGGCTCGCCCTTGGCCACGCTGCCGCGCATCGCCCGCTCGAGCCGGATCGGGGGCGGGCTGCGGGGGCGGCTGTTGGCGTTTTGGGGCGTGTGCCAGACCCGGCTTTATCGCGCCCGGGTGATGGCCGGGCTGATCGGCGCGCAAAACGCGGACGCCCTGGCGGATCGGTGGCGCGAGTAGCCCACCCCGTGTACCGCAGGCACATAAATCAAGGGCTGCAGGGGCTGTGCCCCCGTGCGCCACAGGCGCACAAATTATAGGTAAAGGGGGCTGTGCCCCCCCGCGCCACAGGCGCACAAATTATAGGTTGCAGGGGCTCTGCCCCCCGCGCCACAGGCGCACAAATTATAGGTTGCAGGGGCTCTGCCCCGTCCCTTCGGGACTCCCCGGGATATTTGGGCAAAACTGAAGGCAGGGCGGGCGCCCGCTTTTTCAAGGGGCGCCCGGGGGCTTTGCTCGTCCTCACAAACGGGTCAAACGCAAGCCTGCCAGAATGCCCCAGGTTGATATGGTTTGTGTGGACACTGATAAGCTGCCGGATCCTGTCTGGCGCAGCATCACCGAGCGCCCGCCAAGCGCATCCGTGCGCCACAATTCTGCCTCGGGCGGGGCCACGATCTGGGTGCCGTTGGACACCCCGATGGCAAACACCTCACCCACGCCGCTGCCGTTCAGACTGATGCTTTGGTCGAAATTGTCATCGGCAAAACTGGTGGGCAGGGTGCCCGATTGC
>JBCBNR010000573.1:0-1004 GCA_039821665.1 Pseudomonadota bacterium | reverse complement strand
GGCCTTTGTCTTTTGCATGGGTCAGGTCCAAGGATTGGCGAAGTTCCCTACAACCGGGCCCTATGGCACGCGTGGGAACCAATGATGCTGTGCCGGGTTGGGCGGGTACCCATCAAAGGACCTGACCCATGCAAAAGACAAAGGCCGAGCAGGCTGTCACCGAAGCATCCCGCCTTAACGCGCGGCTGGTCTACGAGGTGATCCGGCGCGATGGTGAGGAAGAGTTGAAGCGTCCCACCCGCTCGCTGATCTGGTCAGGCGTGGCCGCGGGTCTTCTCATCAGCTTCTCCGTGCTGGGCGAGGCGGTGTTCCGCGCCCATTTGCCAGATGTGGAGTGGCGCTTTCTGGTGGAAAACTTGGGCTATTCCTTCGGCTTTTTGCTGGTGATCCTGGGGCGGATGCAACTGTTCACCGAGAACACCATCACCACTGTGTTGCCCATGCTGGACAAGCAGCCCAACAACTGCCTGCGCCGCATGGTCCGGTTGTGGGGGATTGTGCTGACCGCCAATGTGGTGGGCGCATTTTTTGCTGCCCTCTTCATGGTTGTCTCGGGCACTTTGCCAGCCGAGGTTTTCGATGCGGTTGTCAGCCTGTCGGCCCATGCCACCGGGTTCGGGCCCTTGCAGGGCTTTTTGAAAGCCATTCCTGCGGGCATTCTGATCGCGGCGATCGTGTGGATGATGCCCGGCCAGCAAGGCAGCGAAGTGTTGGTGATCGTGCTCTTTACCTGGCTGATCGCAGCGGGCGACTTTACCCATATCATCGCCGGTGCGGTGGAGATGTGGGTGATGGTGCTGTTGGGAGATTTGGGTGCCGCCGGCGCGCTGTTTGGGTTTTTCCTGCCTGTGCTTGCAGGCAATGTGGTTGGCGGCACCACCGTGTTCGCAGCACTGGCCTGGGGGCAGGTGCGCGCCGAGGTGGAAGAAGAGCAGGGAACCCAAGCGCCCCATCCGCGTTGATCCAGCAACACGTAGGAGGACGCAATGTCTGCACCCGAAGAC
>JBCBNR010000572.1:0-1027 GCA_039821665.1 Pseudomonadota bacterium | reverse complement strand
CGGCCAGTACCAGCCCGCACTCCAACGTGTCCTCGATCGCGTAATTGTACCGTGCCTTGCGGTTCTCGGCGATGAGTTTCGAGTTTGGGTCTTGTTTTTGTTTGGCCATGGGCGCGGTATGTAGGCAGGCCAAAGGGGTCTGTCCAGAAAGGAGCGGTAAGAATGTGTGCTGAGACGCCGAAATCCGTTTTGCGTGAGGTGGATGCCCAGGCGGTACAATTGGCCAAAGGGTTGATCCGCAGCGCCCGCTTCGGGGCGCTGGGCGTGGTGGAGCCTGGCACGGGCTTGCCTTTGGTCAGCCGGGTGAGCGTTGCCACCGATCTGGAGGGTGCGCCGATCATCCTGATCTCGCAGCTGTCTGCCCATTTTGGTGCGTTGGAGGCAGAGGCGCGCTGCTCGCTTTTGCTGGGCGAGCCCGGGCGCGGTGACCCGTTGGCACATCCCCGGATCACGGTGGTCTGCACCGCCGAGCGGGCCGGTGAGAGCGCCCGCGCGCGCCTGCGAGACCGGTTTCTGCGCCGCCAGCCAAAGGCGGAGCTTTATGCGGATTTCGGTGATTTTGCCTTTTGGCGGCTGGTGCCGCAGCGCGCCTCGCTCAACGGTGGGTTCGGCAAAGCCTATGAGATGGAGGCGCGCGACATTGCCACTGAGGCGGGGGCCGCGTGGCATGAGATGGAGCCTGAAGCGGTGGCCCATATGAACGACGACCACCTGGAGGCCACCCAGCTTTATGCGCGCAGCGCCGGTCTTGGCGAGGGGCCGTGGCGCCTCACCGGGCTGGACCCAGAGGGTCTTGACCTGATGGCAGGCGAGGCCGTGGGCCGTGTGTGGTTCGAGCCGGCCCTGGCGTCGCCCGAGGCCTTGCGCCCCCGCTTGGTGGCGATGGCCAAGAGCGCACGGGCGAACACATCTATCTGATTTCGCTTGATTGACCGGGCCGAAACAACAAGTCTTGGCCCAACGATGAACCACGAGGAGGCCGCGCGCGGTGTTTGAGAGCTTTTTCCCCCGGCCAAAGCAGTTTTTC
>JBCBNR010000571.1:0-1080 GCA_039821665.1 Pseudomonadota bacterium | reverse complement strand
CCCCTTGGGCGCTGCGACCGATCCGCCCGAGGATATGGCCGCCGCGCAGATCGAGGACGCGCCGGTCCCGGCTCATATCAATGGTGCCGAGGCTGCCCATAAGCCTGAGCCTAGGGTGCAAAACCACGAACGCCGCGCGCCCCCCAAAAGCACCCGCGCCCGGGCCGAAGAGCAGCCGCAATTGGCCTTGGACGAGGCCGCCGCTGCCGCTGCCTATGAGTTGCCGCCGCTTTCGTTGTTGTCGAACCCCACCAAGATCGTGCGCCATTACCTCAGCGACGAGGCGTTGGAGGCCAATGCCAAGATGCTTGAAAGCGTGCTTGATGACTACGGGGTGAAGGGCGAGATCACCTCTGTGCGTCCTGGCCCTGTGGTGACCATGTACGAGCTGGAACCGGCTGCGGGGCTCAAGGCTTCTCGCGTCATCGGCCTGGCGGATGACATCGCGCGCTCCATGTCGGCGCTGGCCACCCGCGTCTCGACCATTCCGGGGCGCACGGTCATTGGCATCGAACTGCCCAACGAGAATCGCGAGATGGTGCTGCTGCGCGAGATTTTGGCGGCAAAGACCTATGGCGACAGCACCCACACCCTGCCGCTTGCCCTTGGCAAGGACATTGCGGGCGACCCGGTGGTCGCCAACCTTGCGCGTATGCCCCACCTGCTGATTGCGGGCACCACCGGGTCGGGCAAGTCGGTGGCGATCAATACGATGATTTTGTCGCTGCTCTACTGTCTCAAGCCCGAGGATTGCCGGTTGATCATGATCGACCCCAAGATGCTGGAGCTTAGCGTCTATGATGGCATTCCCCATCTGCTCAGCCCTGTTGTGACCGATCCCAAAAAGGCGGTCGTCGCGCTCAAATGGGTTGTGGGCGAGATGGAAGAGCGCTATCGCAAAATGTCCAAGATGGGCGTGCGCAACATCGATGGCTACAACGCGCGCGTTCGCGACGCCCTGGATAAGGGCGAGGGGTTTACCCGCACGGTTCAAACCGGCTTTGACGATGACACGGGCGAACCGGTGTTCGAGACGGAGGAATACGCGCCCGCGCCATTTGCGCCAGACGCTGGATACAG
>JBCBNR010000570.1:0-1091 GCA_039821665.1 Pseudomonadota bacterium | reverse complement strand
CAGCGCCTCCCACACTTTGATCTGAAAAGGCGCGCCGATCAGATGCAGCTTGCCGTCGCCTGTGGGTGACATCACGTCGTGCAGCAGGTCCGCCATGTGATGGTCTTGTACATAGGTGGCTTGGGGCCACCGGGCGCGCATATCGGCCATCGCCTCAGCCCGGCCGCATTCGGTGCAAAAGGCAAGACCACACAGCCCCCGCGCGGTGGCCATGGCCAGCGCCTCGCCAAAGGGGGTGTCCACCCAATCCCAGCGGATGGTCAAACCCGCGCCACCCTTGGCATATTCGCCAGGGCTCATCGCCTCCCACCTCAGGAACAGGTCATGCAGGCGCCCGGTCCCTGACAGTCCGGTTTCATAGGCTGTGTCCAGCAGCGTATGGCGGGTTTGCAGAAGGCTTTTGGCATGATCCAGCGTCAGGTATTGCTGATACCGCTTGGGGCTGACGCCCGCCCATTTGGAAAAGACCCGCTGAAAGTGCATGGGGCTCAGACCGACCGCCTCGGCCACTTCCTCCAAGCTGGGCTGGTCGCGCACCCGCTCGCCGATGAAGTCGATGGCCCGTCCGATGACGGCGTGGTGATAGGCGGTGTCGTCCATTGCGCGCTCCGTATCAAGGTGGACCAAGCCTATCTGTGAGACGCATCGCAGACCACCCGAAGCTTGCGCAAAGCCTGTGCCCATGCCATGCCCGCGCACATGACGCGGCAGTTGGATTATCAGACCATTACCCAGATCTTCGAGCGGTTTGAGGCCCAAGAGCCTGAGCCGAGGGGCGAGCTGGATCATGTGAATGCGTATACCCTGGTGGTTGCCGTGGCACTGTCGGCGCAAGCGACCGACAAGGGCGTGAACCGCGCAACCGAAGCCCTGTTCAAAATCGCTGACACGCCGCAAAAGATGTTGGCCTTGGGCGAGGACGGCGTGATCGCCCATATCAAAACCATCGGGCTTTACCGCAACAAAGCCAAGAACGTCATCAAGCTAAGCCAGATCCTGGTGGACCGTTTCGGCGGCGAGGTGCCGTCCTCGCGCGCGGCCTTGGAAAGCTTGCCCGGCGTGGGGCGCAAAACGGCGAATGTGGTGCTGAA
>JBCBNR010000569.1:0-1114 GCA_039821665.1 Pseudomonadota bacterium | reverse complement strand
CTCATCGGATGCGGATGCCGCGATCATGACCGCGACCAGCGCATCTTGGGGTGTCAGGGACGGGGCAGGGAAATCGTTTTGGGGCATTGGCTTACCATTTTCCGACCGGTATATAGGTGCAACGTATGGAGCTGCAAAGCCCACATGCAGTCTTTGTGTCGCATACTCTTTTAGATGTTTGCAAACTTTGGCTCTCCAATGTTCACTAATATCTTATTTGTTGATCAATGGAGAAGACTTTTGCGATTTACCCTTCTTGCAGTGTCACTGGCTTTCGCGACGCCTACCTTTGCCAGCCCAGTGACTTATGACTTTACCGCTAAGATTGACCTTATTGACCGGTTTGGGGACACAACTGCCTTGGAAAGTGGTCTTGCGGGCCTTGGGGTTGGGGCCGAAGTGACGGGATCCTTCAGCTATGATCCAAACACGCCCGATCGTGACGATGATGATTTTTTTGGCGATTACGCGCTGACTGACTTCACCGTAGATCTGGACGCTTTCAATGCGTTTAACGCAAACCTGTCCATTTTGGGTGGCAACGACATCGGTATCGAGCTGCCCGCTCCTGAATTTGTCAATGATCCCTTTGATCCACTGGACCCGAACATCTCATTTTACAGTATTAACAACAACGCGAGGGGCGGCTCCCTTGATTTTGCGGTTGGGGCGCAATCGCCGGTTACGAGTATTGCGATTGATTTTGAAGCGCCCACACCGACGAGTGACGCGTTGCCTGCCCAATTGCCATTTGAGGACAGCCTCGGTCCGATCCTATTCCGAGTGTTCCTGGAGTCGGAGGGTTACCGTACGGACGAGGATCTTTTCTTTGGTCCTGTGTTTTTGGCGGCTCTTTCGGCAGAGGGTGAGATCACGCAAATCGCCTTGCGCACCGATGAAGTCACTCCAGTGCCGCTTCCAGCGAGCTCTTTGCTGCTTTTGGGCGGCATAGGCCTGTTGGCGGGACTAAAACGGCGAGGCGCCTAAGACCCCAAAGCAGATACGGTTGACGGGGCGAGGGTCGGGCAATACGAGAAGCCCCGACCCTGCAACGGAGCATACCCCATGACCGCCTTTCGCGATGCCGCGATGAGTTCCAAAGCCTGGCCGCTGG
>JBCBNR010000568.1:0-1173 GCA_039821665.1 Pseudomonadota bacterium | reverse complement strand
ATGACGGTGTGATCGCCTTTGGCGGCGGCTCGGGCCTCGACCTGGCCAAAACGGTGGCGTTTATGGCGGGGCAAACGCGCCCGGTTTGGGATTTCGAGGATATCGGCGACTGGTGGACCCGGGCAGACGCGGATGCCATAGCCCCCATTGTGGCTGTGCCAACAACCGCTGGCACCGGGTCCGAGGTGGGGCGTGCGGCGGTGCTGACCAACAGCGAGACCGCCCAAAAGAAGATCATTTTTCATCCCAAAATGCTGCCCGCCGTGGTGATCTGCGACCCGGAGCTGACCGTGGGCATGCCGCCCGCGATCACGGCGGGCACCGGGTTGGACGCGTTTGCCCATTGTGTGGAGGCCTATTGCTCGCCCCACTACCATCCCATGTCCCAAGGCATCGCTTTGGAAGGCATGCGTTTGGTCAAAGACAACTTACAACGGGCCTATCACACGCCGAACGATCTGACGGCGCGGTCCGAAATGATGTCGGCTGCGGCCATGGGGGCCACGGCCTTTCAAAAGGGTTTGGGGGCTATCCATGCCCTGTCCCATCCCATTGGCGCGCTGTACCACACCCATCATGGCACCACGAACGCGGTGTGCATGCCGGCAGTGCTGCGCTTCAACCGCGCAGAGATCGAGGGAAAGCTGGCCCAAGCGGCGGCCTATTTGGGCCTAGAGGGTGGGTATGACGGATTTTGCGCCTTTGTGGACGCCTTGAACGCCGATCTGAGCATTCCCAAAACCCTGACAGAGCTTGGTGTGACCGACCCGGATATCGACCGTATCGTTCAGGGTGCGCTCAGTGATCCCAGCACCGGCGGCAACCCGGTCGAAATGACGGAACACAACACGCGGGCTTTGTTGACCTCGCTGCTCTGACATTGTGTGAGCGGCGCGCACGATAACTCCTTTTCGCAGCTTTATGCTGTTCATGGGCGTCAACTTGTGCTCGCATACGTCAAAACACGTCATAAAACGGGGGGGATCGGTCCTTGGCAGCGGCGCAGAATCTGCTGATCTTGATGTCGGATGAGCATCAGGCCAAGGCGCTTGGATGCGCTGGGCATTTTGTATCCACGCCCCATTTGGACGGTTTGGCAGCACAGGGTGTGCGCTTTGCCAACGCGTATACGCCCAGCCCCATCTGTGTGCCCGCGCGGGCAAGCTTTGCCAC
>JBCBNR010000567.1:0-1177 GCA_039821665.1 Pseudomonadota bacterium | reverse complement strand
CAAAGGCCCCAGGGGCTGGCTCGATCTCGCCCAGCTTGGCCCCCGGCGTGCGTGCTTTGACCATCCGGCCCGACCGCTCGGACAGCCAGGCGTCCCAGTCGGGCCACCAACTGCCCGCATGTTCGGTGGCCGAGGCGCGCCAATTCTCCACATCCTTGGGGCTAAGATCCTCTTGCGTCCAATACTGGTACTTGCCCGCAGCGGGCGGGTTCACCACGCCCGCGATATGGCCTGAGCCCGACAGCACGAAGCGCACCTTGGCCTTCGTCATCTTTTGCGCGCCCACATAGACCGATTGCGCAGGCGCGATGTGATCCTCGCGCGTTGCCACGTGATAGACCGGCACTTTGATGGTCTCAAACGTCACAGGGCCGCCCAACACGTTCAGATCACCTGATGCGAAGGTGTTTTTGTCGTAAAAATTCTCCAAGTAAAAATGGTGCACCTGGGCCGGCATCGACGTGCTGTCGGCATTCCAATAGAGCAGATCGAACGGGAACGGATCTTTTCCCAGCATGTAGTTGTTCACAACGTACGACCAGATCAGGTCGCTGGAGCGTAGCATGTTGAAGGCCGATGCCATCTTTTGCGCAGGCAAATAGCCCTGGCTCATCTCGCCATCCACCGCGCGAATGGTGTGATCATCCACAAAGACCTGCAACTCGCCTGCATCGGCAAAATCGAGCTGTGCTGTGAAGAACGTGGCGGACGACACGCGCTTGTCGCCTTCGCGCCCCAGATAGGACAGCAGCGTGCCGGTCAGCGTGCCCCCGATGCAATAGGACGCGAGGTTTAGCGACTTTTGTCCGGTCTCCTCCAGAACTTTGTCGATGGCGCTCAGCGCCCCTTTGGTCAGATAGCTTTCCCAGGTCTCGTCCCGTTGGTCCGGGCCGGGGTTGACCCATGAGATCATGAAAACCGTATAGCCCTGGGCCACAAGCCAACTGACCATGCTCTTTTTGGGATTGAGGTCGAGCACATAGTATTTGTTGATCCAAGGCGGCAGGAAAAGCAGGGGCTTTGCATGCACCTTTTCGGTCGAGGGCGCATACTGAATAAGCTGCAAAATGTCGTTCTGAAACACCACAGAGCCGGGGGTCACCGCCATATCGCGGCCCACTTCGAAGGCGTCCATATCCGTCTGACGGATCAAAAGCTGGCCCTTGCCGCGCTCCAT
>JBCBNR010000566.1:0-1195 GCA_039821665.1 Pseudomonadota bacterium | reverse complement strand
CGGGTCCGGCACCCCGTTGCATGTGGATATGCTCAGCGCAGGTTTGGTGCCCGAGGGCGACCCCAAGCCCAAGCTCGTCCACCGTTTGGACCGGGACACGTCGGGTGTTTTGGTGTTGGCCAAGACCGGGCGCGCCGCTGCTGGTCTTGCCAAAGCCTTTCAAGCGCGCAGCACGCGTAAGATCTATTGGGCTGCTGTGGCGGGGGTCCCACAGCCCCGGGCAGGCTCGTTTCGCTACGGCCTCATCAAGGCCCCGGGCCACGGCCCCCATGGCGCGGGCGAGAAGATGATCTGCGTGCATCCCGATGCCGTGCCCGACACACCAGGGGCCAAGCGCGCGCTAACCGATTTCGTGACCCTTGAGACCGCCGCCAAACGTGCGGCATGGGTCGCGCTGTCGCCCATCACCGGGCGCACCCACCAGTTGCGCGCCCATATGGCCGAGATCGGCGCACCGATCGTCGGCGATGGCAAATATGGCACCAACCGCCAAACCAATGAAGGGGAGGGGTGGGGCGCCCAACTGGGCGGCGATGTCAGCCGCAAGCTGCACCTCCATGCCCGCCACCTTGCCCTGTCGCACCCGGTCACCGGCGCGTCCCTTAACCTGACAGCGCCTTTGCCCGAGCATATGGCGCGCACCTGGGATCTCTTCGCCTGGGACCCGGCGCAGGTTGCGGCTGACCCTTTCTCGGAGGATGAAATGTGAGCCTGATATCCGCAAAACGCTTTTGGACACAGGCGAGCACTGTGCCAGCGCCAGGCGGCTTTGCGGTGCATCTGGACGCGCGCCCGTTGCGCACGCCCGCCAAAGCCCCCTTGGTGGTGCCTGTGGCCCCCTGGGCCGACGCCATCGCGGCGGAATGGGACGCCCAGGGCGAGATCATCGAGCCCACCTCCATGCCGTTCACGCAAATGGCCAATGTGGCCATCGACCGGGTCGGCCTGCAGCGGGCCGAGGTGGCAGAGATGCTGGCCGCCTATGGGGCGTCCGATCTTTTGTGCTATCGCGCCGACCAGCCACAGGGCCTGGTTGCGCGTCAAACCGACCAATGGAACCCGTGGTTGGAGTGGGCAAAGACCACGCTGGACGCACCCTTGCGCAGCACAGCGGGGATTGTGCCCATCGCAGGCTGGGCGATGCTGGTGGCGGCCACGGCCGGGCTGGTCGTGATGCACCGCAACCGGTTCCTGT
>JBCBNR010000565.1:0-1202 GCA_039821665.1 Pseudomonadota bacterium | reverse complement strand
GTCTAGGAGGAGAGAAAGCGATGAAAACCCTGATCTTGGCGGGCGCCTCGGCGCTGGCCCTTGGCACAAGCGCATTCGCAGATGTCAAAATCGGCAACCCAATGGCCGTGACCGGCCCGATCCCCGATCTGGTGGCCCCCATGGTGGAGGCTGTGAACCTTGCGGCAACCCATGTGAACGAGCAGGGCGGCGTGTTGGGCGAGCCTTATGTGGTCGTCTCGGCCGACAGCGCGTGTGATCCGGCCGCAGCGGTGGATGCGGTGACCAAACTGATCAACGTGGATCAGGTGAGCGCCATTTTGGGCCCGGTCTGTTCTGGGGCAACGATTGCCCAGGCGACCTCCGTCTCGGTGCCAGCGGGCGTTGTGACCCTGTCGGTCTCCGCCTCTTCGCCGGACATCACAAGCCTTGACGACAATGACCTGGTGTTCCGCACGGCGGCGTCGGATGCCTATCAGGGCGTGGCTTTGGCCGAGCTTGCCATGTCCAAAGGCTATGACACCCTGGCGGTGTCCTATGCCCAGGATGACTATAACGCGGCCATTGCGCGGGTCTTCTCGGCCGCGTTTGAGGAGATGGGGGGCACGATCACCGCGAATGAGGCCCATGAGCCTGGCAAAGCATCCTATGCGGGCGAGGTGGCGACCCTGGGGCGGCGCGCGGATACACTCGCGCTCTTTGCTTATTACGGCTCGTCCGGGGTGACCATCATGCGCAACGCGTTGGAAGCGGGGGCTTTTGAGAATTTCATCGGGGCAGACGGGATGCTGTCCCAAGACACGATCGACCAATTGGGTGCGGAGAACCTGACAACGGCGACCTTCACCACCTCCGCCTCGGATCCAGAGCGGGCGGGCTTTGCGGCTTGGAAGGCGCTGGCGGACGCCGCTGGTGTGCCCGCGTCCGACCCGTTCGTGGCCAATGCTTATGATGCAAGCTTTATGATGGCGCTGGCCATCGAGGCGGCAGGCTCGGCCGATCGGGCGGGCCTCGCGGCCGCATTGCGGTCGATTGCCGGACCCGAAGGCGAGACGATCTTGCCCGGCGAGTTTGCCAAGGCGCGTGAGATCCTCGCAGGTGGTGGCACCATCAACTATGATGGCGCAGCCGGTCCGCAGGACTTCGATGCCGCAGGCGATGTTGCGGGCTTTTTCAGCTCCAACGTAGTGGTGGATGGCGCTTGGGAAGCAACGCTGATCAAG
>JBCBNR010000564.1:0-1203 GCA_039821665.1 Pseudomonadota bacterium | reverse complement strand
CCAAGCGGCTTTGCAGACGACTAAAGCCGCTTGGATCGCATCCCAGTCGGACACGTCGCATTTGACGGCCGTCCCCACCCCGTGCATCGCCGCGGCGTTTTGCGCGGCGTTGCTGTCCCAACTGACCACCTGGGCGCCATTGTCCGCCAAGCGCTGCGCCACGGCGTGACCGATTCCCTGCGCACCCCCGGTGACAACGGCCACCTTGTCTTTCAAATCATATGTGTTTGCCATCGCTCACTCCAACGGGACGATAAGCGTGACGCCCCCAAATCCGTGAACACTGTCTTGGGCGGCAACGGTCACCTGGGTCAACCCATCTGGGATCACAACACCCGAAAGCGAGCGGGTGAAAGGCTGTTCGGTGACATGGGGATGGGCGAGCACCCGGCGGGCCAGCTCTTGCCCGTCGGGGGCAAGTACCACCCAGGCATCGGCATAATGCTCCCACCCTTCATCCGCGTGCGACACGGTCACGTCAAAGCGCCAGGTGTCGCCGGTGCGCACGGCGGTCGCATCAACGACATCCGCCTCGCCTGCGGCGGCCCAGCCCGGGCACAGGGGCACAGCCAACAGGGCAACCAGGCCTAAAACAGCGGATCGGGGCATCTGCGCCTCCCTCTCTCGTCTCGATGCGCCATGATATGGCCTGGGACGTCCGTCACAACCGCCCGGGGCGGCATTTGTTCTTTCCAACAACGGGTCAAAGGTATAGCCCCTGCCCCCGGATTGCTATCAATGGAGGCTAACGTGGGATACCGAGTCGTCGTCGCAGGGGCCACGGGCACCGTCGGACGTGAAATGCTCACCATCCTGGCTGAACGTGGGTTTCCCGCGGACGAAGTGGCGGCTGTCGCCAGCCGTCGCAGCCAGGGGACCGAGTGCAGCTATGGCGACGAGACCTTGGTGGCCCAGGACATCGAGACCTTTGATTTCACGGGCTGGGACATCGCCCTGTTCGCCATCGGGTCCGAGGCCACGAAGACCTATGCGCCGCGGGCGGCCAAGGCGGGTTGCGTTGTGATCGATAACTCCTCGCTCTATCGCTATGATCCGGACGTGCCCTTGATCGTGCCGGAGGTGAACCCGGACGCGATCGACGGCTATGCCAAGAAGAACATCATCGCGAACCCCAACTGTTCGACCGCACAGATGGTCGTGGCGTTGAAGCCGCTGCATGACCGGGCGACGATCAAGCGCGTT
>JBCBNR010000563.1:0-1209 GCA_039821665.1 Pseudomonadota bacterium | reverse complement strand
AGCGGCGGCGTATCGCGGTTGGAGGATTTGCGCGCCTTGCGCGCCTGTGGCACCCCGCTTGACGGGGCGATCTCGGGCCGCGCGCTCTATGAAAGGGTGTTCACGATTGCCCAGGCCAAAGCGGCACTTTCCCCCGAAGGTGCGCCGTGCTGAAGACCCGCGTCATCCCCTGTTTGGACGTCAAAGACGGGCGCGTGGTCAAAGGCGTGAATTTCGTCGATCTGGTGGATGCGGGCGATCCGGTGGAAGCGGCGAAAGCCTATGATGCCGCAGGCGCGGACGAGTTGTGCTTTCTTGACATCGCCGCCACCTTAGAGAACCGTGGCACAATGTATGATGTGGCCCGTCGCACGGCCGAACAATGCTTCATGCCGCTGACCATTGGCGGGGGCGTCCGCTCGCCCCAAGATGTGCGCGCGCTTCTGCTTGCGGGGGCGGACAAAGTGTCGTTCAACTCTGCCGCTGTTGCCACGCCAGAGGTGATCAACGCGGCCGCCACGAAGTTCGGCAGCCAGTGCATCGTAGTGGCCATCGACGCAAAATCCGTGGGCGACGCAAGATGGGAGATCTTTACCCATGGGGGCACCCGCGCGACCGGCATCGATGCTGTTGCGTTTGCGCGCGATATGGTGGCGCGCGGCGCGGGCGAGATACTGCTTACCTCCATGGATCGGGACGGGACCCGCGCGGGCTTCAACCTGCCGCTCACCCGGGCGGTGTCGGATGCAGTGCCCGTGCCGGTGATTGCCAGCGGCGGGGTGGGCACGCTGGACCACCTGGTGGAAGGGGCGGCTGAGGGCGGGGCTTCCGCTGTGCTGGCCGCGTCGATCTTTCACTTTGGCGAGCATTCGATCGGCGAGGCCAAGGCCCATATGGCAGCGCACTGCATACCGGTGCGGCTATGAGCATCTTGGCCGAGCTTTACGCAACCATCCGCGCGCGCAAAGGCGCGGATGCGCAGGCCTCCTACACCGCGTCGCTGCTGGGCAAAGGCCCCGCGAAATGCGCCGAAAAATTTGGCGAAGAGGCGGTGGAGACCATCATCGCGGCAATCCAAGCGGATCGGGCGAACCTGACCTACGAGGCGGCGGACACGGTTTACCACCTTATGGTCCTGCTCGCGTCCCTGGATGTGGACTGGGCCGCGGTGGAAGCCGAGCTTGCCCGCCGCCAAGGCCTCTCCGGCCATGCGGAGAAGGCCGCGCGCGA
>JBCBNR010000562.1:0-1230 GCA_039821665.1 Pseudomonadota bacterium | reverse complement strand
GGTGGAGGCCGGGTTCGCCAACTGGCGCCCCATCCTTTACGCCTACATACTCTGGGCCACAGCACTGTGCGCCGCGCAGGTGATGGTGCGGGGCGAGGCGGGCAAGCGGACGCTCTTTGTCCTGCCCGCGGCCCTTTTTGTGATCAGCCTTGTCGTCTTTCCGCTGCTCTTTGCCCTCTACATCTCGTTCACCGATTGGAACCTCGCGTCGGTCAATGGTCCGCAGCCCAACGGTTGGGACAACATGGTGCAAATGTGGAACGACCAGTTCTACTGGAACGCCCTGAAAAACATGGTCTATTACGTAGCCGCGGTTAGCGTGGAGTATGTGATCGCCTTTGGCCTTGCGCTGTTGCTGAATGCCCAGATCCGCGCGCGCAAGTTTTTCCGTGTGGTGTTCTTGCTGCCCCTGATGCTCAGCCCCGTGGCGGTGTCTTGGATGATCGGCAAATCGATGTTGGAGGTGCGTTTCGGCCCCATTTCGCGGGTGATCCGCGAACTGGGGGGCGAGCCCAGCTTTTTCGGCTCGCCTGAGATTGCGCGCTTTATGATCATGGCAATGGACGCGTGGACCTTCATTCCCTTCATGATGATCATGCTGCTTGCAGGGTTGCAGGCCCTGCCCAAAGAGGTGTTGGAGGCGTCAAAAGTCGATGGTGCCTCCGGCTGGCAAAGTTTCAAAGAGGTGATCTTTCCGCTGATGCTCCCGGTGTCTGTCACGGCCATCGTCATCCGCATCATTTTCAAGCTGAAGCTTGCGGACATCATCATCAATGTCACCTCCGGCGGCCCTGGCGGGGCCACGGACAGCGTGACCAGCTTTATCTTCCGCGAATACCGCGACCGCTCTAACGTGGGCTATGGCACGCTTCTGGCGATCGTCTATCTGATTTTGATCATCGTATTCGTCACCGCGTTGTTGAAACTCGTCAGCCGATGGATGGAGCGGCCCGCATGACCACAAAGGCCATCTTCAAGGACCATCCGGCCGAACGCCAGCATCGCACCAAATGGTGGCTCAGCCGAGTTGCGATCTACGGCGCCCTTCTGACCTGGACGATCGTGTGCCTTTTCCCGATCTTTTGGACGATCACCACGTCCTTCAAGCTCGCCCCCGATGTCATGAAAGGCAATCTGATCCCGTGGGTCGATTTCACCCCCCGTTGGAAAGGGTGGGAGTCTCTCGGCATCTCACCGCGTTTGATTGGCGAGGTCTCCACCGTGCGTGAG
>JBCBNR010000561.1:0-1247 GCA_039821665.1 Pseudomonadota bacterium | reverse complement strand
ACAGCCGCACCGGCGAAGAAAGCCGTTCACCGGTTTACGTCGTGCGACCATATCGGTGCCAAGCGGCCCGGGCCCTTTGATCGGCGCTTTACTTTCGCTGCCGCTTTTGCTGGTTGCGAGGCGGAGGTGCGCCCATGAAACTGTCTGACTTCACCACGCTAAGCTTTGATTGCTATGGCACGTTGATCGATTGGGAAAGCGGGATGATCGCGGGGCTTGCACCGCTGACCTCGCAGCTGTCCACACCCTTGTCGCGGGATCAAATTTTAGAGGCCCATGCCAGGGCGGAAAGCACCCAGCAGCGTTGGACCCCTGCGATGCCCTATTCCGAACTGCTCTCTATCGTTTACAAACGCTTGGCCGAAGACTGGGGGCTGACTGCCCCGCCAGAGGCCTGTGCGGCCTATGGGCGATCGGTCAAAGATTGGCCCGCCTTCCCGGACAGTGCCGAGGCGCTGGCCTATCTTAGCCAGCATTTCAAACTGGTGATCCTGTCGAACGTGGACAATGCCAGCTTTGCTGCGTCAAACGCGAAGCTGGGGGTTGCGTTCGACGCGATTATCACCGCCCAGGATGTGGGGTCCTACAAACCGTCGGATCGAAACTTCGAATATATGTTGGAGGTGTTGGCGGGTCGTGGGATCGAAAAAAGCCAGATCCTGCATACGGCAGAAAGTCTGTTTCACGACCATGTGCCGGCCCACCGCCATGGTCTGACCTGCGCTTGGATCTACCGCCGCCATGGTCAAGACGGGTTCGGCGCGACCATGACACCGTCGCACCAACCGGACATCGCGTTTCAATTCACATCCATGGCCGAGATGGTGCGCGCGCACCAGGCGCAGATCTAGGCCTTTGCCGCACGGGCCCGGCGTTTCAGGTGCGCGCGGTAAAGGATGGGCGCGGCCACCTTGTCGTACAGCATCGCAGCCACGGGGCGCACCACGGGCCACATCACCAGTTTTGACAGCCAAGCATAGCGGGGCATCTCGGACCACAGGGCGGCAAAAGCGGGCACGCCGGACAGCACTTCGCCATCACGGATGACATGCAGACGCCGCGCTGCGTCATCCTCGGTAAGGCCATGGGCGGTGAGGCTGTCTGCCCGCAGGTCCGAGAACTGCAGAGCCAGGCCGTTGGTGTCCGAATACGCCTTGTAGTGGTCGATCTCGAACCGGCAGTCCGGGCAGTCTGCGTTATAGATAACTTCTGTCGTGTTCATGCTTCAGAGGTAGGCCCAAGGTTTT
>JBCBNR010000560.1:0-1253 GCA_039821665.1 Pseudomonadota bacterium | reverse complement strand
TGGTGATCGGCTTTGGCGGCTACCCCGCGCTGCCCGCGATGGGGGCCGCCTATGTCATGCGCTCGCCCCGTCTGATCCACGAACAAAACGGTGTGCTGGGCCGAGTGAACGAGCTTTTTGCCCGACGCGTCCACAAGGTGGCCTGCGGCACCTGGCCCACGGCCCTGCCGGACGGGGTGGACGGGTTTCCCACCGGCAACCCGGTACGCGCCGCTGTGGCCAACCTGGCCGGCACGCCCTATAGCCCGCCGCTCATGGGCGAAGGCCCGGTGTCCCTGCTGGTCTTCGGCGGCTCGCAAGGTGCCACGATTTTCGCTCGCGTTCTGCCCCAAGCGCTTGCGCAGGTGCCCGCTGAATTGCGCGCACGCCTCCGCCTTGCCCATCAGGTGCGCGACGCGGATCGGGCGGAGGTGTCGCGCGCCTATGAAGCGCTTGGGATGACGCCCGAATTACAGCCCTTTTTCGAAGATATGCCCCAGCGGCTTGCCAGCGCCCATCTGGTCATCTGTCGCTCTGGCGCATCCTCGGTGGCCGACATCACCGCCATTGGCCGTCCGTCCATCCTAGTGCCCCTGGCCATTGCCAAGCGCGACGAGCAATCGGCCAACGCCGCCCCGCTGGCCCAGGCGGGTGCTGCCTTTGTTTTGACAGAGGATGCCTTGACGCCCGACGCCCTGGCACGGCATATCACCGCGATCCTCAGCGATGGGGACGGGGCCGCCGCGATGGCGGCTGAGGCTGCAAAACTGGGCAGGCCCGGGGCCGCAGACAGTTTGGCCGATCTTGTGGAAACCGTGGCGGGACACCGAAGATGAACAATCAAACGCGCCTGCCCCACACCTTGGGGCCGATCCACTTCGTCGGCATAGGGGGCATTGGCATGTCCGGGATCGCCGAGGTGCTGCTGAACCACGGGTTCACGGTGCAAGGCTCTGACCTCAAAGCGTCCCCCATCACCCAGCGGCTTGCCGCCTCGGGCGCGCGAATTTTCATCGGGCAGACAGCGCAAAACTTGGACGGGGCGGAGGTGGTCGTCATCTCAACCGCGATCAAGCCGGGAAATCCAGAGTTGGACGCGGCCCGCGCCCTGGGCCTGCCGGTGGTGCGCCGGGCCGAGATGCTGGCAGAGTTGATGCGGATGCGGTCAAACATCGCGGTTGCTGGGACCCACGGCAAGACAACGACCACGACGATGGTGGCGACGCTTCTCGATCATGGCGGGATCGATCCGACGGTGATCAACGGGGGCGTGA
>JBCBNR010000559.1:0-1256 GCA_039821665.1 Pseudomonadota bacterium | reverse complement strand
AGCCAAGGCAGCACACATGCACAGACGAGTGCGGCCCCCGCTGCCAAGCCCCACACGCTGCGCCATCCCAAGACGCCAATCAGAACCACCGCGATAAAGGGCAAGCACGCCTCGCCCATCAGATAGCCCAGGGACATCACCGAATTCGCTCGACCCCGTTGCCGGGCAAACCACTTGCCCAAGGATACAATGGCGATATGGCCCAGCATCCCTTGGCCGCAAAAGCGCAGGCCAAAGATGACCAGGGGCAATAAGACTGCTTGGGGCACCACAGCCATGCAAAGACAAGTCAGCGCCAACAGGACCATCACGCTGGCCCCCAGTCTTTGGGCTGGGATCCGGTCCGCGAGGCCGCCGGCCCACAGCATAACAGCGGCGGAGGCAAGCGTACCAAGCGTATAGATCCCACCCCATTGCCCATGGGTCAGGCCAAACGTCTCTCGGATCTCGCCTGCAAAGATCGAGATGAAAAAGGTTTGCCCAAAAGAGCTTGAAAACATCAAAAGCCCCCCGGCGGCCAGCCAGGGGGCGTTTAGCCTTAGAAAGGGGCCAAGGGGCTCGGCTTTATTGGATTTGCTGCCCGTTGGCGTAAATCCCGCCATCCTTGAACTCGATTTTCGAGGTGAATTCATCGGGCTCAGTGCCAGGTTTGGCAAAGGCCATCATCATGCCCATGGCCATGCCCGCCTGCATTTGGTCCAACAGGCCAAGGGCAACCAGGTTCTGGCTTAGCCCTGTCACCCCTTTGACCACCACATCCACCTCGCCATTGGGCTGGGGCAGAAAGCCTGAATTGTCCACGTCCACAGCCCCTTCGGCCGTGACCGAGGCGCCCGCGATGCTTAGAATCAGCTTGTCCAGACTGACACGCTCAAACTGACCGGCGGACATTGGGTTGCCTGCCATGCGCTGCATGGATTGGGTGAAGGGGGCATTCAGGCGCAGATCGGCGCGCAGGCCCAGTTCTACCGTTGCGGGGGTGCGGGGAAGCACTTTTTCTGGATCGATCAGGGACCACAATCCCTCATCCGCGGTCACATCGATCAGATCGATGCCGATGCGCGCCTCCTCGGCCTCTTCGGTTTGGCTCAGTGGCAGGGCCAGGTCGATCAGACCGCGCGCCATCGACACGGAAAAGGGCGGGACCGGCAAACTGCCGTCCAGGGGCTCAATCTGGTAGTCAAACCCATCATAGCGGGTTTGATAGGCCATGCCGTTCTTGCTGAGGGCAACGACCGCATCTGTGCGGCCAGAGC
>JBCBNR010000558.1:0-1285 GCA_039821665.1 Pseudomonadota bacterium | reverse complement strand
CAGTGGTTTCGATATGTCACGGCCCTTGTCGAATTGGCCGGTGCCGCGGTGTTGTGGGTGCCTGTATTCAGCGTGATCGGCGCGAACCTTCTGTTTATCACGATGATCTGTGGTGCGCTTTTCCACGTGTTTGTCATCGGACCCTCGGCTGTGCCTGCTCTGGTTCTGGCAGCGCTCTGTGCCGTGTTGATATGGTTCGACCTTATGCACATCAGGGTCGTCCTTGCCCGGTTTGGCTTTGCCTAGACCGGCAGCACGGGGTGTGCGCGGCTTGGTAAAACAGGGCATGAAACCGGCAATCCAGTCACCAACCCACGCGCCACGTCGGAAGTGGGTGCCATGTCAGCCACGCTGCTTGCGATCAAGCATCCAATGCGTTGCCTGGAACTTATCGATCGAGCCGATCTAAGTCCCGGAACACTGACGGTTCGTATGAGCACTGATGACCTTGCCGATGCCTTGGAATGTGATGCAGATCGCATCAACACAGAAGAACTGACCCTCACATCGCCATTCCGGATGCGTCGACGCGGCGTTGAGCTGAAACTGCATCTGGGAGATGCCCCGCCCGAGGTCGATCGAACGCTCGTGCAGAATATTGTCAAAGCGCAACGCTGGATGGCGATGATCCTTGCTGGAAAGACATTTGTAGAGATCGCGCATACCGAGGGTACATCGAAGCGTCGCGTGCAGGATGTGGTCGATCTCGCGATGCTGGCGCCTGACATCATTGACGCGATAGCAAATGGGGAACAGCCGGATCACCTTACGTCCAACACGCTCATCAAATCGGGTGTACCCGCTGCGTGGTCAGAGCAGCGCGAACAGTTCACTCTGCTGTAAGTCAGAACTTCCCTTCGCTCTCCAAACTCGTGCCCCCGGAATAGCAAACAGAGATTACGGCCCGAAATTGGCTGGATCGTCTCTAACATCGGCGTCTCTGTCAGAAATCCCACATTGCAAGCGTCGGAGAAACCGCGAGAATACCGCGCCAGTCTCTCAGCTTCAAAAAACATGGGAGTGGCTGGCTGGGGTGGTAGGATTCGAACCTACGATACACGGTACCAAAAACCGCTGCCTTACCACTTGGCTACACCCCAACAGCGGGCACGTCTTACGCACAGGGCCCGCGCATCGCAAGAGCGATGCGCGAAAAATTTGTGACCCTTTGAGGCGAGACCTAACCGATGGCGACGGCGCGGATGTCGTCGTCGATGAAGTCGGTGTATTGGGCAAAGTTGTCGGCGAACATCGACACAAGCTTGGCCGCCTGAGCGTCGTAGGC
>JBCBNR010000557.1:0-1305 GCA_039821665.1 Pseudomonadota bacterium | reverse complement strand
ATATGTTCGGGGCGGACGCCCATGGTGTGGGCCGAGTGCTTTTGCGCCTCGGGCCCGCTGAAACCCTGACGGTGCGCGCACCGGGCGAGGTCAGCTATCGCCACGGTGACCGGATTGGCCTTAATCCGCGCACAGACCTGATCCATAAGTTCGACGAAAACGGATTGCGGATCTCTTAGAAACCTTTGACGGCTGGATCGCCAAAAGCGCCGCCACACGTGAAGTTGGACACTTAAACCATGGCCAGGATGCAAAAAGACATCACGCCCCAGCCCGATCTTATCCCGCTTGGCGATGGGGCCCTTGCCCATCTGCCGCAGGGGGTTGAGGGGCCGACCTATGACCGGGCTGCGCTGTCGGTGGGCATTGTCCATATCGGTGTGGGCAACTTCCACCGGGCCCATCAGGCGTGGTATCTGCACCGGTTGATGCAGCGAGGCGATGGCATGGACTGGGCCATCCTCGGTGCTGGCGTGCGCGCAGGCGATGCGGTGATGCGCGACAAGCTGTTGGGGCAGGATTGTCTGACCACGCTGATCGAGCTGCGCCCCGACGGGCGCTCGGCAGAGGTGACGGGCGCGATGATCGGGTTCCTGCCGGTTGAGCCTGACAATGCCGCACTGATTGCGCAACTGGCCTTGCCCAGTACGCGGATCGTGTCGCTAACCGTGACAGAAGGCGGGTATTACCTGAACCCCGCCGACGGGTCGTTTGACGCAAGCCACCCTGAAATGGTCTATGACGCGGCCCATCCCGACCGCCCTCGCAGCGCATTTGGCGCCATCGTCGCTGCCCTATCCTTGCGCCGGGCCGCGGGCACCGGTCCCTTTACGGTGCAAAGCTGCGACAACTTGCAAGGCAATGGCGCTGTTGCGCGGGCCACGACGGTGGCCCTCGCGCGGCTGTCGGACCCATCACTTGCGGATTGGATCGATGCGCAGTGCACGTTTCCAAATTCGATGGTGGATTGTATCGTGCCCGCAACCGGCTCGGCCGAGATTGCGCTGGCCCACGGTCTTGGCCTGAACGATGCGGCCCCCGTGACCCATGAAAACTTTCGCCAATGGGTGATCGAAGATCGGTTCTGCGCGGGGCGCCCGAATTGGGACCGTGTCGGCGCCACCTTCACCGACAACGTCCATGCCTATGAGGCGATGAAGATCCGGGTGCTCAATGCGGGCCACCAAGTGCTCGCCAATGCAGGCGAGTTGCTGTCTGTGGACACCATCGCCGACTGCATGGCCCATCCCGCCATTGCCGCGCTGTTTGCCAAGGTCCAAGGCGAAGAAATCGTGCCCTACGTGG
>JBCBNR010000556.1:0-1306 GCA_039821665.1 Pseudomonadota bacterium | reverse complement strand
CTGGTGGTTTTTTGATAGCCCCGATGGCATGCGCCGGTTCCGCGAGATGACGACCGAGACGGCGGGATTTTACAACAGCGTGGGCTTTAATGACGACACACGGGCCTTCTGCTCGATCCCCGCGCGCCATAATGTGGCCCGGCGCTGCGATGCGGCCTATCTGGCAGAACTGGTCTGCACCGGGCGCTTGACCGAAGACGAGGCCCATGACGTGATCGTCGATCTAAGCTATACCCTGGCCAAACAGGCCTACCGGTTGTGAGACGCGAGGCACCTGCCCCTCAGATTGGCCTGGTGCATCTGGGCCTCGGCGCGTTCTTTCGGGCCCATGGCGCAGTTTACATCCAAGACGCGGGCACGCCGGGTTGGGGTATCTTGGGCGTCAGCCTACGCAGCCCGGACGTGCGCGACACGCTCGCACGCCAAGACTTTCTGTATCACGCGGTGGAACGGGGGCCTGATGGCGATCGGGTCACGCTCGTCAACCAGTTGGCAGGCGTCCTGTGCGCACCCAAGCAACCACAGGCCGTGCGCGACGCGCTTGCCGCGC
This sequence comes from Pseudomonadota bacterium, assembly GCA_039821665.1. Taxonomy (GTDB): domain Bacteria; phylum Pseudomonadota; class Alphaproteobacteria; order Rhodobacterales; family Rhodobacteraceae; genus CANLSM01. The sequence continues at coordinate 756 of JBCBNR010000556.1, read as the reverse complement.
CAAACACCAAGCTCGTCACCCTAACCGTGACCGAAAAGGGATATTGCCACAGCCCCAGCACCGGCAAGCTGGACCTGTCGCACACCGACATCCAGGCAGACCTTGGCGGCACGCCCACATCGGCCTTGGGCTATCTGGTTGATGGGTTCGCGGCACGCCGGGCCGCCGGCATCCCGCCCTTTACCGTGCTGAGCTGTGACAACATCCCCCATAACGGCGCGCTCCTGCGGGGTCTGGTCTGTGACCTTGCCCATGCGCAAGACCCGGACCTTGCCGCCTGGATCGACGAGCATGGGCGCTTCCCGTCCTCTATGGTGGATCGGATCGTGCCCGCGACCCGACCAAGCGACATCGAGGCGTTGGCCGCACAAACTGGGGTCACCGACCATGCGCCGATTTTCCACGAGCCGTTTCGTCAGTGGGTGATCGAGGATCGCTTTGTAGGCGGCCACCGACCGGAGTGGGAGCGGGCAGGCGTGCAGATGGTCCGCGACGTTGCCCCGTTCGAGGCGATGAAATTGCGCATGCTCAACGGCGCACACTCGGCCCTTGCCTATCTGGCGCCTGGCGCGGGCCACCACACGGTTGCGCAAGCGGTGGCTGACCCGATCTTTGCGACCTATCTAAGCCGGATGTGGGACGAGGAGGTGATCCCCACCCTCACCCACCGCCAGCACCGCGTCCACCATTTGCGCGGGGTCACAGCCATTTGGGGCAGCTTTGGCCAAACGCGCGCTGAGCGGATCGTTCACCGGC
>JBCBNR010000555.1:0-1327 GCA_039821665.1 Pseudomonadota bacterium | reverse complement strand
ATCGCTGCGGCAAGAATGACCAAAAATGTGTCCGGCAGGCCAATCCAGCCCGCAATTGCCCCAAGAAACAGGATATCGCCGGTCCCAAGGCCCTCTTTGCCCCGCACACCTTGATAGCTGACCTGCAGCGCAAACAGGCAGGCCAAAACCGCCAGGCTGGCAATCAGGGGCCCAATCCAGGCGTCCTCGAACCACCCATGGGCCAGTCCGGCCGCCCACAGGGCAAGCACCCATGGCAAGGGCAACCAGCGCCAGGTCCAATCGCTCAACCCAAGCCACAGGCAGACCATACACAGGGTCAGCATCAGCCCCATCTGCGGGTCAATCAGCGCAAACAGCGCCGCCAAAACCGTGGCAAGCGCCAGTCCAAACCGGAGGGAGGCCGCGCGCGCCCGGGCCTGGGGCGCAGGCAGTGCCCAGCGCGCAACCGCGCGCGCCACGATCAACCCAGGCCCCGTCAACACGACGACTAGGGCCAGCGCCAAGGGAAGGGCCATGGGCAGAAAGGTTGTATCCAAGTTCACTCCACCACCCGTGCACGCAGAACGGAAAACTGATCGCGCCCTGTGCGGAACGAGGTGCCTACATCTGCCACCAGCACCTCCATCCGCACACGGTATCCCGACGGGGCAACCCCCTCGGCGAGGATGGTGTAGACCGGCCCTTCTTCCACATTCAACCAGACCGACGCCGTGCCAAAGCGCGGCATAGGCTGACCGGTTTGCCGGCGGGTAACGATGTCGGTCACATCAGACGGCCCTAAGCCGGGGATCACCGCCAACACCTCTGGCGGGGCTGTCATAGGGTTCACGTGACGCCCAAAATGAAAGGGCGACAGAACCCGCGCTGCACGCTCTGCCGCACCTTGCGTCAGGCCAAGCGAGCGCAGGATCGTCGCCACGGACACCAGTTCCAACGGGACGGCCCGGTCGCGCCGGGCGATGATCGCCTCGGCCACATTGGCCGCATCGAACGCGTCCGAGCCAAGGCCCCTGCTCGCCTCGATCAACGCGGGACGCAACAATTCCACCGGCGCTTGCGCCATGCTCAGCTTGCCCGCTTCGTCCTGGATCGCATAGCGCAGCGTGCCGTCGAGGCCCTGTACCGTGGTCCAGGTGCCATCGGGCACGATCGCGCGCGGGCGGGCCGCAAGCTCCGCCATGGCGATGTTGGCCCCGTTGCGGGCAAGCAGCAGCGCATGGGCGCTTTCCACCTCGGCCCGCAGGCTCAACGCGTCCGTCCGCTCGGACGACAGGAAGGCGGACGCCCCCAGCAACAGACCCACAGCCATCCAGAGCACGGTCAGCATGATGTAGCCGCGGCTGTA
>JBCBNR010000554.1:0-1327 GCA_039821665.1 Pseudomonadota bacterium | reverse complement strand
ACCCTAGCGCTGATCACTCGGGCGGCTGAGAACGGGGCGGATTTGATCGCAACCCCAGAGGTTACCAATCTGGTCACCACCAGCCGCGCTCATCAGGCCCAGGTGCTGTGCGCCGAAGATCACGATCCCACGCTGCACGCCATACGCGATCTCGCGGCCAAGCTGGGGCGCTGGGTTTTGGTGGGCTCGCTTGCGTTGCGGGGCGAGATGGATGCCCGGTTCGTCAACCGCTCGTTGTTGATCGACGATGTGGGCGCGGTGCGGGCGCGGGCCGACAAAATCCACATGTTCAATGTCTCGCTGCCGGGGGGCGAGCGATACGAGGAAAGCGCGGGCTATCGGCCTGGGGATCGGGCGGTTCTTGCCACCACCCCTTGGGGCAAGCTGGGGATGACCGTGTGCTACGATCTGCGCTTTGCGCCTCTCTTTCGCAGCCTTGCCCAGGCCGGGGCGACCCTGCTGAGCGTCCCGTCTGCTTTTACCGTGCCCACAGGGGCGGCCCATTGGGAGGTGCTGCTGCGCGCCCGCGCGATAGAATGCGGGGCGTTTGTGCTGGCACCCGCGCAAACGGGCACGCACCGGGCGACCATAGGTCGGGCGCGCCAGACCTATGGCCACAGCCTTGCGATAGATCCCTGGGGCCGCGTTTTGGCCGATGCGGGCACCGCCCCCGGGGTCACCTGCGTCGCCTTGGACCTTGACCAAACCGCGCTGCGGCGCGCACAAATTCCATCGCTGCGCCATGATCGGGCGTATGGAACGGGATCTGACCGTCAATGAACGCCCATGACGCCGCCGCGAAAGACACGCTGCCTGTAGCCCTTTTCTCGGAAATCGCGACCGTGGATCAATTGGTGCGCGCACGGATCGCCAAGCTGCTGCCCAAAGGCATGGCTCTGAGCCACTTTATGGTGCTCAACCACTTGGCCGGGGTCCATACCGAGCGTACGCCAGCCCAATTGGCGCGGCTTTTCCATGTGACCAAAGGGGCGATGACCAACACCATCTCGCGGTTAGAGATGGCAGGCTATGTGCATGTGCGCCCCGACTGGGATGATGCCAGACGCAAGTTTGTGGCGCTCAGCCCCGCTGGCCTGCAGGCCAGGGACCATGCACTGAGCACCATCGCTCCGCTGTTCGATGACCTTGTGGGCAGGCTTGGTCGGGACGAGGCGCGCAAGGTTTTGCCCGTGCTCAGGGCGCTTCGGGCGGACCTTTCGCAGGATTTGTGAAAACGGCCCTAGGGACGCAAAGACCCTAAAAATGGGAGGTTTGGCCTGCAAAACGCGTCAGACGTGCCCTGTTTGGGCTGTGTTCAACCCTGACC
>JBCBNR010000553.1:0-1349 GCA_039821665.1 Pseudomonadota bacterium | reverse complement strand
GAACATGCGTCGATGGCCGGGCTGGCCACGTCGGGCACGCTGACGCATTGGTTTCGCGATCAGATGGCCCGCGATCTGGATCCGGCGCAGGCCTTTGCGGTTTTGGCAGATGAAGCCGCAACCTCGCCGCCCGGTGCCAACGGTCTGTTGATGCTGCCCTATTTCTCGGGCGAGCGGACGCCGATCCATGATGTGCATGCCAAGGGCGCTGTGTTTGGGCTGAACCTGACCCACACACGGGGCGATCTGTTTCGCGCTTTTCTGGAAGGGATTGCCCATGGCACGCGCCATGTGACCGACACGTTTGCCGAGCTGGGCCAAGCGCCATCGCGTCTGTTGGCGGTGGGTGGGGGGACCAAAAACGCGCTTTGGCTGCAGGCGACATCCGACATCACCGGCATCGACCAGATCGTGTGCGAAAAGACCATCGGGGCAAGCTATGGGGATGCGTTCTTGGCCGCCCTCGCAGTGGGGACGGTCACGCGGGGCGATATTGCCACCTGGAACCCCGCGCAAACCACGGTGACAGCCAGGCCCGACCCCGCCTATGACAGGGCCCATCCCCTGTTTCGACGGCTTTATGAGCAGACAAAAGACATCGCACGGGATCTGTCTGACTAGGCGCTATTTCACAGCGCCCGCAGCCATTCCTTTGATGATGTACTTTTCAAGCACAATCGCAACGATGATCAGCGGCAGAATGGCGGCCGAGGACAGCGCGGCCATTGACCACCAGTTGATCCCTTGCGAGCCGGTTTGGGACGCCACCATCACAGGCAGGGTCGTGGCGTTGGTGGCGGTCAGCAGGGCCGCAAAAAAGTATTCGTTCCAACACAAAACCAGCGACAGAATGAACGCAGCCACCATGCCGGGCAGGGCGATGGGCAGCACGATCTGCAAAAACGCGCCCCATATGCCCAGACCGTCGACCAGGGCCGCCTCCTCCAACTCCACCGGGATGCCCTGGAACTGATCGCGCATGATCCAGATGACAATGGGCAGCACCATCAGCGTGTAGAGCAGGATCAACCCGATGCGGCTGTCGAGAAGGGCCAGCGATTTGTAAAGCACCAAAAAGGGCAGGGCCAGCACGACGGGCGGCAAAATCATCTGGCTGAGAAAGAAAAACGAGATGTCCGAGTTGCGCATAAATCCGAATTTATAGTTGAACCTGGACAGGCCATAGGCGGCCAGCGAGCCCAAAACCACCGCCAGAAAGGATGCGGAGAGGGACACAATCGTGCTGTTCCAAAACCGCTTCAAGAACTCCTCACGCACGGTGGAGACCTCGCCAATCAAACGCGGTGGTTCTGGGCTCGCTGGCCGCCTATGGCCTGTCCAGGTTCAAC
>JBCBNR010000552.1:0-1354 GCA_039821665.1 Pseudomonadota bacterium | reverse complement strand
AAGCCCGTGTGGACGAATCGTGGAGAACCCAACCAGCGTTGTGGCGCTTTTTTGATCAGAGTTTGACAGATTTACGCCACACCCCGGCGCCAGCGAAGAAAATTTTTCAACCCTGCCCAAGGAAGGCGCACCAGGGCGTGCGACAGCGAAGCGCAGGGTCTGCGGTTGGATTTATCCACATGGCCCGTCACGCCAACCCAGCCCATGAAATCAAGGTTTTTTGGCGCAAGCCCGGTCTGCGCCAGTGCAAGCTGGGATAGCTTTTCCGACATTTAGACAACGGCGCCAAAAGCGCAGGCGTGGCATCTGTCCTTTGGGCAACATGGCCTGGCCTGGCGCTCTTGGGCTGGCAAAGCCGTTTTTCACGGGGTATTTTGCAGCCATGGATCAGGCTGAGGGGATCGCCAGCATGGATGCTATTGTGAATGAGTGCCTTGCAACGGCCGATGCGGCGTTGACCACCGCAAAGCGTCGTTTGACCGCGCAGCTTGGGTCGCTGACCATCACAGCTGCAAGTGCCGCACAGTTGGAACATTTGAAGATCGAACAGCAGCGGGTGCACAACGCCCTGGCCGCCCTGCAAGCCGCCCGGGCAGAGAAGGTCGAGGGCTGAGGCGAGCTTACCGCTCCTAGCCCACACCTCCTATACCCCCCAGCGCCCTGCGACGATGGGGGCGCCTAAAATCACAATCACAAGCCGAACCAAATGGTGGGTGACCACAAAGGCCACGTCAGCACCCGCGACGATGGCCAACACCGCCATTTCCGCCTGCCCGCCTGGCGAGAAGGCGAGCAACGCCTCCGTCGCGGGAACGCCAAGCCCCATGGCTGCCCAAACAAACACCGCCGAGACCGCCAGAATGGCCAGGGTATAGACAACCCCTGCGGCCACGTCCCGGCGCAACTCGGGCACCGTCACGCCCACATATTTCGCACCCACCGTGAGGCCGATGAAAAACTGGGCGAGGTAAATCGCCTCCGCCGGGGGACGGGTGTGCAGCAGATCCGTCAGGCTGGCGATTGTGGCAAGGATCAGGGGCCCTAGGATCGAGGCCCCGAACAAACCCACGGCTTTTGCGACCTGCCAGCCCACAACGGCAATCACCACCATCAGCCCCAATTCGTGCAAGGGCACTTGGGTGGTGGGCAGACCTGGCGCACGGCTAAGATCCGCGCCCAGAAAGCCCGCCAACAGAACCGGCAAAAGGGTGACGATGATCAACACGCGTGTGGCGTGGATCAGGCTCAGCGCGCGCACATCGCCCCCTGCCTCCTCGCCAAAGATCAGCATGTCCTGCAACCCCCCGGGCATGGCCGCGTAATAGCTGGTGGCAGGGTCAAACCCAAACCCGCG
>JBCBNR010000551.1:0-1383 GCA_039821665.1 Pseudomonadota bacterium | reverse complement strand
ATTTCCACCACGATCTCGCGGATCAATTCGTTGATCACACCCGACATAATCGGGTCGAGGCCCGTGGTCGGCTCGTCGAAAAAGATAATCTCGGGCTCCGCCGCGATGGCCCGGGCAAGGCCCACGCGCTTTTGCATGCCGCCTGAAAGCTCCGCTGGATACTGGTCAGCGACATCGGGGCTCAGCCCCACCCGGCGCAGCTTTTCAATGGCGATCTCGCGCGCGTGCTCCGGTGGTTTCTTGAGCGAGCCGCGCATCAAGCGGAACGCCACGTTTTGCCACACGCTCAGGCTGTCAAACAGCGCGCCCCCCTGGAACAGCATCCCAAAGCGCGCGAGGAACGCGTCGCGATCCCGGCCCTGGGGTGCGCCATCCACCAAAATCGTGCCTTGATCGGGCGTGATCAGGCCGAGAATGGACTTCAGCAGCACCGATTTGCCGGTGCCCGAGCCGCCGATCACCACCAGGCTTTCGCCGCGCGCAACCTCCAACGAAACACCTTTAAGCACCTCCTTGGGGCCAAAGGATTTGTGGACATCTGTCAGGGCAATCATGCTCATGCGGCGAAAAACAGTTCTGTCAGGACATAGTTCGAGGCAAGGATCAGGATGGAGGCGGACACAACAGCGTTGGTCGTGGCCCGCCCCACCCCCTGTGCGCCGCGCCCCGAGCTGTAGCCGTGATAGCAGCCCATCAATGCAAGAATAAAGCCAAAGACCGCCGCTTTGATCAGGCCCGAGACCACATCCCAGGTCTCCAAAAAGGCCACGGTGTGTTGCATGTATACTGCCCCATTAAAGCCGAGGCGATTGATGCCCACCAGATAGCCGCCCATGATCCCGATGATGTCGCCCACCAGCACCAAAACCGGCAAGGTCACGGTGGCGGCAAGGACGCGGGGCAGAACCAGGTATTTCATTGGATTGGTGGACAGGGTCGTCAGCGCATCGATCTGCTCGGTCACGCGCATGGTGCCCAGTTCTGCCGCGATGGCCGCGGCCACCCGTCCTGCGACCATCAGGCCCGCCAGAACCGGGCCCAGTTCGCGCACCATGCCGATGGCCACGATATTGGGCACCACCGCCTCGGCGTTGAAGCGCGCACCGCCCGCATAGATCTGCAGTGCAAGTGCGCCCCCGGTAAAGAGCGTGGTCAGCCCCACGACCGGCAGCGAAAAGTACCCGATCCGCATCAATTGGGTCATAAACTCCGCTGGGTAATAGGGCGGGCGCACCAGGTGACTGACGGTGTCGGCCGCAAACAGGGTCAGGCGCCCGACGCTTGCGCACAGGTCGAGGACCGACCGCCCCAGCGAGGCGACAAACGCGTGAAGAAGCTGGAGTATGGGCACAACGGTCCTTTCCTGTTAGCCGCCGATATAGC
>JBCBNR010000550.1:0-1392 GCA_039821665.1 Pseudomonadota bacterium | reverse complement strand
AGCGCTTTGACAAGAGCCCGCGTAGGGCAAACCATCCACTTCGACGTAAGTGCCAGGCAGGGCTCTGAACACACCGCCGGAATCACGAACTGCCGTTACAAGAACCCAGCCATTGTTCATAGCCTCTGGAACGCAAAACCCAAGATTGTCAGCGTCCGCCTTGCACCGGCAAAACTCAAGCGCACCGTGGTATACACTGCAGGCCAACCGAGGTTTCGTAATGTCGAAAATCCGGATCTTCCGTTCATGGACTAACACCGGTGACTCGTGGCCCCAAATCGTCATAGATGAGGGCACCAAAGGCGGCAGGTTGGGGTCGCGATAGGCCAGCATCTGGTCATAGAGCGCTGAGAAAAAGATCCCCCGCGCCTGGAACGGATTGCCCGGACAGCCCGGCGGCGGCAGATCCGCGCCCTCCGCCGGTTTTTGCAGACCTTTGAGAAACAGGCTCTCCCCCGGCACCTTAAACTCCACGCCCGAGAGCAACTGCACCCGCACCGTCCCGCCGGTGTCCACCGGACACACACTGTCGTCGAAGGTCTTGAGGGGTTGGGCCACACCGATCTGGGCCCAAAGCACCCCGGCAAAGACCACAGCCAGGCCCTTCATTTTTGCAAAAATATCCCGGGGGACGGCCAGAGGCCCGGGGGCAGCGCCCCCAGCAAGGCCCGCCCCAAGCGGTGCTGCTCGATCACGTGCGGCGCAGGCGGATCACCACGTCGACTTTGGATATTTCGGTGCCCTCGGGCGGTGTGGGCAGGCTTTCCAAGCGTACCGCACCGGTGGGCGCGTCCGTGATGGTCGCATCCTCTTCCCAAAAGAAATGCGGGTGATCATCGCAGCGGGTGTCAAAGTAGCTTTTCGACCCGTCGACGGTGACCTCGCGCATCAGGCCCGCGTCGCAAAACGCGCGCAACGTGTTGTAGACGGTCGCCAGCGACACGGTCTGCACACCGTCGCGCGCCGCTTCGTCCCGGGCGGCCGCATGCAGGCTCTCCGCGGTCACATGGCGGTTCTGCCCATCGCCCACCAACAATTGCGCAAGCGTCAGGCGCTGTTTCGTCGGACGCAGCCCGGCCCCCGCCAGCCAGTCGCTGGCGCGGGTTTTGGGGGTGGTTTCGCTGGCAAAACTCATGAAGGTATCCTCGCGTGCCCTTTGAACTTAGGGGGTTTTGTCCCAAAGATCGAGTCCGTCAGAAGGATATCCGCCCCATCCGCGCCGATCCGCGCGCCCTTGCGCCCCAACTCGCCCCGGTGCTAGGACACCTGCACGCCCGAAAACGGCGCCGCAAGAGCAAGGAAACGCCATGGCAGATCGCCCCACATCTATTGACTACGAGGGGCTTATGGCCTGCGCACGGGGCGAGATGTTCGGCCCCGGCAACCCCCAAT
>JBCBNR010000549.1:0-1393 GCA_039821665.1 Pseudomonadota bacterium | reverse complement strand
ATGCTCGCGCACAAAACTGTTGCGCCCATCAGCACCCACCAGAAGTTTCGCGCGCACCTGCGTGCCAGATGCAAGGCGCACCCGCACCCCATCCAACCGTGTGGTGATGCGCGTCACCCGGTCGGGCGCATGGAGCGTCGCACTTGAGGTCTCGAACGCCTCCATCAAGGTGCGGCGCATCACCCAGTTCAGCAGGTTCACGCCAAAGCTGTCCTGGTCGATCTCATGCGCTGCGAAATCGGAGGTTTGGCGGGGGACGTTTTCCGTGCCACCCGCATCGATCAAGCGCATGACGTCCAGCCGGGTGGCATGGGGTTCCAGAAGGGGCCATAACCCGATCTCTTTGAACAGGGCGCAGGCCGGCTGCAAATACGCGGTGGAGCGCAGGTCAGCCCCGTCCTTCTGCCCGTCCGTGATGGGGCGCGCGGGGTCGACGCACAACACCGAATGACCGTCTGCCGCAAAGGTGAGGGCGGCAACCAACCCCGCGACCCCGCCGCCTACGATCAGAATATCTGTATCTAATGTGTCCATGCCTGGCCATCTAGCGCGCCTGGAGCCCGTCGGTAAGGGGCAGGCTGTCCTTGCGACAGGATGCCCTGGGGTGCAGGTCGCTTGCAGGATCGGGCGCAAAGGTGTCAGCTTGCTGGATATAAGACAAAGCACACAAGGCAAGAAAGGGCACGACATGGCCACGTCAGAGGATTGGTCCGGCCGCATGGGGCTGGAATGGGCACGCCGGGCTGACGATTTGGACCGGATGATGGCGCCTGCGGGCGCACCGGCACTGGCCGCGTTGGGGGATGTCGCCGGGTGCCGGGTGCTCGATCTCGGGTGCGGGGCAGGGGCCACCAGCCGGGCCATCGCGGCCCTGGGCGCGCAGGTGACCGGCCTGGATATTTCGGAGGATTTATTGAAGGTGGCGCGCAGCCGCGCACCGGATCTGACCTTCGTGGCCCAGGATGCGAGCACCTATGTCGCGCCCACCGCCTTTGATGTGCTTCATTCCCGCTTTGGGATGATGTTTTTCGACGACCCGCCCGCCGCCTTGCGCCACATCCGTGGGCAAATGGTGCCGGGTGGGCGCGCGGTCCTTATGTGTTGGCGCAAGTTGGACGAAAACCCGTGGGCCACCGAACCTGCACGCGTGATCGAGCAGGTCATCGGTCCTTCGGAAGCCGCGCCCAACACGGGGCCGGGGCCGTTCGCGTGGGGGGATGGGGATTTTGTGCGCACCCTGTTGGAGGGGGCTGGCTGGCGCGACGTGCGCCTGACCCGCCAGGACCATATGTTGACCTACAGCATGGGGGATGCCCCGACGCCCGAGGCGCGCGCGGTCACGTTTTTCACCCGGATCGGCCCCATTGCTCGGCGTCTGCGGGACTTGGAAGAA
>JBCBNR010000548.1:1172-1429 GCA_039821665.1 Pseudomonadota bacterium | reverse complement strand
GCAAGGCGGCCCTTGTGGCTGCGGGCGCTGGCGTGGTTTGGGCCCGCGCGATTATGGCGGACAATCACTATGGCTGGTTCGAGCGTGTGGCGCGCGGCGTCTATGGGCTGAGCCCGAAAGGCAAAGCGGCGGAGGTCGAATATCGTGCGCAAATTGCCCAATTGTGCAAGGCGGCCAGCTGAGCCTTGGGGCAAAAACAGGTTTCGCGTGGGGCTGCGCTGGCCTACATAGCGGCCATGGATAAGATGGATAAAACG
>JBCBNR010000548.1:0-1162 GCA_039821665.1 Pseudomonadota bacterium | reverse complement strand
TTTTCAATGTGGCCGTGGCTGCCGCGGACCCGCAAACAGCCCTCGCCCCCTATTTGCCCGAGCCACCGGCCGGCCGGACGGTTGTGATCGGGGCCGGCAAGGGAGCCGCGCAACTGGGGCAGGCTTTCGAGGCATTGTGGCAAGCACCTTACCAAGGGTGCCTGGTCACGCGCTATGGATATGGGGCCGAGTGCGCAGGTTTGCGTGTGCTGGAAGCCGCCCATCCGGTGCCTGACGCGGCGGGCCTCGCGGCCACGGATGCGTTGCGCGCTGAGGTCTTAGGGCTGGGGGCCGACGATCTGGTGATCGCGCTGATCTGTGGCGGGGGATCGGCCCTGCTTGCAGCCCCCCCCGAAGGGTTGAGCTTGGAGGATGAGGCTGATCTGAACCGCGCCCTATTGGCCAGTGGCGCGCCCATCGGGGCGATGAACGCCATTCGCTGTCAGGTGAGCGCGGTTAAAGGGGGTCGGCTGGCGGCACTGGCCTCACCCGCACGGGTGGTCAGCCTGGTCGTGTCGGACGTGCCGGGCGATGATCCGTCCCAGGTCGCCTCCGGGCCGACGGTGCCCAATGGGGGCGACAGGGCCGCGGCCCTTAAGGCGGTGCGCGATTACCGCATCGATCTGCCGCCGCGCATTGCCGCATTCCTGGAGACTGCCGCTCAGGATGCGCCGCGCCCGGACGATCCGCGGCTTCGCGGCAACGAGACACATGTGATCGCCTCGGCCCGATTGTCGTTGGAAGCCGCGGCCGCAGCCAGCGATGTGCCCGCTGTGATCCTGTCAGACGCCATCGAAGGGGAGGCGCGCGAGGTTGGTCGGGTGCACGCCGCATTGGTGCGCGAGGTGCTGCTGCGGAACCGGCCTTTTGCCAAACCCGTTCTGATGCTCTCGGGCGGGGAAACGACGGTCACGTTGCGAGGCTCTGGCGGGCGCGGCGGGCGCAATACCGAGTTTTTGCTGAGCCTCGCGATTGCCCTGGACGGGGTGGCAGGCTGGCAGGCCTTGGCCGCGGACACGGATGGGATCGATGGGTCCGAGGACAATGCAGGCGCGTTTGCCGATGGCACCACCTGCGCGCGGCTGCGCGCGGCGGGCCAGGACCCTATGGGGCTGCTTGGGTCCAATGACGCATGGGGGGCCTTTGCGGCGGTGGGAGATTT
>JBCBNR010000547.1:0-1451 GCA_039821665.1 Pseudomonadota bacterium | reverse complement strand
GACAATCCCAGTGCCAAGCTGCCACGCGCGTGTCTCACGAAACCCCCTCCTGTTTGTAGCTTTGGCTAACGGGCTTGGGCGCTCGGGTCCAGCCCCGGTTTAGCCCCGCTCTGCCCCACTTGCCCAAACCGCGACAAGCGGGGCCACGATGCTGCCGACGAGAACCGCGAGCCAGAAAAGATCCCGTTCCAAAAACCCAAGGCTTTGCACCCCGCCCAAGGGCACCCAACCCTGGGCCAGGGTGGCGCGAAACGCCCAAAGCGCGCTCCAAACAGTGGGCAATGCGCTGAGGGCCGCAGCCATCGCTTTGGGCAGCCCCAAGGCGCCAAGCACATGGCGCCCGACCAGCCAGGGGAGGATGCCCGCCAAAAAGGCGGGCACAAACCCAAGGCCCGCAAGCACGAAAGCCATCCCCATCTCGGGTGCCACAGTCGCGTTGGCGGCGTCTTCTGCGGCGCGATATGTCACCAGAAACACGCTGACCACCACGATCAGAGCTGTCATGGGCAGGACCACGCAATAGCTCTCGAACGTCGAGCGGCCCTCGGGACTTGGGCGCTGTTCGGGGGCGCGGCGTCGGTGGACCGGCACCATAGGCTAGCGGGCCAAGATCGGAAGAAGGGCGGGTGTCATGGGGGTGTGCATCGCGATTTATCAAAAACTGTTGCCGTCGGTAACGCCCCATTAAACTTCATCTATCAGCGTTGCGGCCAGAGTTTTCTCAGCAAGGACCGCACGGGCGATGCAACGATGTTTGGCTTTCTTGATGGTGTTGGCCGCGAGCTTGGCCCCGCTGGCCCGGGCAGATGGCCATGCCCCGTTGCATTGGCTGCTGATCGAGGCGCAGTTGCTGCCCGAGGATTGCGAGGCGCCCCAGGCGTGTTTGGGCGACGCGGTTCACCTGTTGCGCAACTATTTGGCCCTGACACCAGATCAGGTGGTCTATCTGACCACCTTGATCGACAGCCACTCGACCATCCGCGAGCAGGGGCGCACGGGCGCCCCTCCGATAGACGCGACGGGCGCCAACATCGATCTGATCCTGGCTTTGCACGACCACCCCATGGCGGACAAAACGCTTTTATTGCGCAAACACCCCGGCGTCTTTTTCGATCGAACCAAGCTCGACGCACAGGAACACACGGCGGGGTTTGCGGACTATGTGTTGGAGCATTTGGACAAGATCGGCCTGAAAGTTCTAAGCGAGGAAGAACTGGAATTGACACCGGGCAGGCCCAGCCTCGCGATGCGGGTCTCGCAAGGGAGCGAGAGCGCCGGGTGTCGGGTGCCGTTTTCGGTGTCCATTTCCATCACAGAGGAGGTGGTGATGGTCCGGAACCCGTCCCAAAAGATGACCGCAGGGATCTTCGCGACCTCTGCGCGAGAGAACCTGGCCAACACCAACCACACCTTGCGTCACGCATTGGAGGAGGCCGTGGACAAGCTCGCGG
>JBCBNR010000546.1:0-1466 GCA_039821665.1 Pseudomonadota bacterium | reverse complement strand
CAATCAACGACGCCCCCAGGGCGGTGGGGGCCTCTAAAGTCTCGCCCAGCAGCACCAGGGCCAGCATTGTGGCAAACACCAATTGAAAATAGGCAAAGGGTTGCAAGCTGCTCGCCTCGGCCACCTCATAGGCCTTGATCATCGTGAAATGGCCCGCAGCACCCGTCACACACAGCAGTCCCATCCACCCCCAATCGACGGCCGTGCGCATGGGCTCCCAATAGAATGGTCCCACCAGGCTCAGCGCCACAGCGCCCGCGACACCGGTGTAGAAAAACGAGGTGGCGGCACTGTCGCGCCGCGCGGCATAGCGGGTGAGCAGCGCATAGAGCGCGAACATGCCCGCGGCCACCAGCGCGATCAGGGCCTCTGGCGAGAATACTTTGAGGCCCGGGCGCAGGATGATCAACATGCCCACACACCCTACGCCAATGGCCGCCCAACGGCGCAGGCCCACCCGCTCGCCCAAGATCGGGCCGGACAGGGCCGCCACCAACAGCGGATAGCAGGCGAAAATCGCGTGGGTTTCGATCAGCCCAAGCAGGGTAAACGCATAGACCGTGACCAGGATTTCTGCGGCCAGCAGCACCCCGCGGAAGATCTGCAACACCGGCTGTGTGGTCGTGGCCACAGCGGCCAAGCCGCCCGCGTGCCGTTGGCTGAGCGCGATCACGAAAAGTGCAAAGAACCAATAGCGCAGCATCACCACCGTGAGGGTGTTGTACTCCGTTGCCAAATGGCGCGAGATGCCGTCTTGCACCGCAAAGATGAACGTTGTCAGCAGCATCAGCCCAATGCCAAGGCCAGGGCGCGGGGTCATCCCAGCGTTCCGCACATCATCTGACGCTTTTTGGCAAAGCCTTTCGGGCGCGCAACGACAAAGCCTGCCTGCTCCAACGCCCTGCGCACGGCGCTGGCGGCGGTGTAGGTGGCAAAGCTGCCATTGGCAGCGGTGTGCTTGGCGACCTGGGCCATCAGGTCGGGCGTCCACATCTGCGGGTTTTTCGCAGGCGCAAACCCGTCGAGAAACCAAGCCTGTGCCAGCCCGTCCCAGCGGGGCAACATTGCGTCAGCCATTCCAATGAAGACCTCCACCTCCACCCCGTCCAAAGAAAAGGTCCGAACAAGGCCTGTGCTTTGCTCCCACGCGGTGACCAGCGCCTCGGCCTGGGGCGGTGCAAAGGCACGCAGGGCCCGGGCCATATCGCGTGGGGCAAGCGGATGGGCCTCGAAACTGACGAAGCGTAAGGGCCCTTGTTGTTTCGTCGCGCGCCAGGCCTGTGCGGCGGCCAGCAGGTTAAGTCCCGTGCCAAACCCAAGCTCTGCAATGGTAAAGCCTGGGCAAAACCGTGCGGGCAGGTCATTGCCGCCGAGGAATACATAGTGCGCTTCTGAACGGAACCCACCCCAATGCCAAGCCTCACCTGGCGCGCAGGCGATGTGCCCGCCTCGACCCTCTATGACGA
>JBCBNR010000545.1:0-1480 GCA_039821665.1 Pseudomonadota bacterium | reverse complement strand
TCCGAGATCTCGTCTATGTCGAAAAACCGCGCACCTGGAATATGCGCGTCATCATACTCTGCCCTGCCGTTGCGCCCATCCGCTGGCAGATAGTAGGACGCATCGATCACGCGAAGGTCCGGCGCGGACAGGTGAGCCTCTAACCATTCGGTCGAGACCAGTTCCGTGGCGTCCTTGTCTGGCATGGCACCCTCCTTCGCAGCGTTGCCTTCGCTTAGCTCGAAACACAGTGCGTGGCAAATTTTCAGATGGGTCGCCGCCGCCTGCGCCGAAGACGTGGCAGGATCTGGATGGACAAAAAGCCCAAGGCAGCGAAGCCAAGCCCCTCAGCCGTTGTGGGCACCGCTGGGCGGTAATCCTGCCAAGTGCCGCTGAGCAGATCCGGGTCCGCCCCTTGCCCGAAGGCGGCAAAGCGCCGGAAGGCCCCCGCTCGGGTCAACTGCGCATGGTGGTCGCGCAGCCATCGCGCACGCGCCAGGGTGCGAGACATGTCCGCGCCATGGGCTGCTAGAAACGGATCATCGGCGGCTTTGAGGCGGTCAAGCGCCCCGTCCGGTGTCAGGCCCGACGCATCGGCGCTGCGTTCAAAGTCCCGGGCGATCACCCCAAGCTCTTGCGCAGCACCACCTACACGCTGGGTATACTGGTCGGTAAAGGCCGGCGCTTGGGCCGCAAGCGCCCCGGTCAAAACGCTCGCAGCAAGGCGCAGCCCCAGCATCAAGCTAGGTCAGCGCGCGCAGGGGTTGGCGGCCGCAAAAGGCATCAATGGAAAGCCACGCCCAACCCAGCCGGGCCCTTCTGGCGAGCCAAACAACCCTTCGACCACGTTGAAAACGTTTTCCATGCCCGCCTTTCGCAAGCGCCGCACCAACCAAGTGGATCGCCCGGCAGCGGCAGAGATTAAGGCAAGCCTGCTGTCAGGCGATTGCCTTTGCAGATCCATAAGGCGCGCGACAAAATCAGGGGAGGTGGCATCCAGTTTCACCGCGCCGTCGGGCACACCGCTGGCCCGCCATTCCGACGGGCGGCGGATGTCGATCAGCACCAGCGAGCCCTCCTGCTGGCGTATGCGCGCCTCGTCAGGCGTGATCCGCCCCGCCTCGCAGCGGGCCCAGGTCCAGGCCATCACCGTGGTGGCCAGCGATTGAAAGTCATGTAAACGTGCCATGACGCGTCATCCCGATGGTTTCGAGCGACGAGATTACAGGTAAGCGTTGCTTACGTCACACCCAGAAGCACGTTTTTGCGATCACATATCGCTGCTTTTTCGTAACAACCTTGTCAGCTTGTCTAGAAACGCACCTATGCGACGGCGCGCGACAGGGCACATTGGGCCCAAAGCGCGCTGAGCGCGGACACCAGATAGTCGATGTCCTGATCGGAATGGAGCGGCCCCGGTGTGAAGCGCAAGCGCTCGGTCCCTTTGGGCACGGTGGGATAGTTGATGGGCTGCACATAGATCCCATACTGATCCATCAAG
>JBCBNR010000544.1:0-1518 GCA_039821665.1 Pseudomonadota bacterium | reverse complement strand
CCAGTCCCAGAAGGATGATGGACGAATTGGGCAGGCCCGACCAGTCTTGCGCGGCTTCCCAATCCCGGCTCTCCAGGCCAAAGGTGGTCAGAAACGCGCCTACCGTGAACAATCCGCCCCAATAGGCGCGCAAGGCCCCTATAAAATCCTCCTGCACCTCCACCTCCACCGCCGAGACGAAATGCCGCCCGAACAGCACCAGCGGCAGAACCGCAAGGCAGATCAGCGCAAGTTTCAATTCGGGGTCTGGCCAAATGCCATCGAAAGACAGGCGGCGCGGCAAATCCACCAGCCAGCGGCGGGACACAGCGAAGATCAGAAAGACAAAAATCACCCCCTCGCCCCAATAGGCGGACGGGGCGTCAGCCAACCCATCAAGAGGCGTAATCCCCGAGGTCGACATCACCGACAGCGCATGACACAGCGCCACAAACGGAGGGTCGCCTGCAAAGATTAAACACATGGCCAGAAGGCCGGTCAAACTGGCATAGGCGGGCAGAACAACGCCCATCTGACCCACCAAAAGCGAGCGCCGATTGGAACTGAGCGCGCGGTGCATCTGCGGGCGTCGGTTGCCGGTCACCGTCGCTTCGATCTCAAAGCCCCCCAGATGCAGTGGCTCTAGAATGGCGATCGCTGTCATCAAGATAAGCGCCCCGCCGAACCATCCCACCAACGCCCGCCACAGATGCACAACAGGCGGGATCGATTGCGGGTCGGTAAACACCGTGGCCCCGGTGGTGGTCAGGGCCGACAGCATCTCGAAATAGGCCTGCACGTTCGAGATGGACGGCACCAGCAACCCAACAGGCACCGCCAACACCGCCGGTAGCACCAAAAGCGACAGGATCACGCCGGCCAACTGCCCTCGCAGGCTGGGCTGTTGGGGGCTGCGCATGGTGCCCAAACCCACCATCACCGTCAGGATTGCGCCCAAAAGCCCTGCAAACAAAAACGCCTCCGCCCCTTCGCGAAACCCGGTTTGGACAGCGAAAGCGGCGGGCAGGACCATGGCCAGGGACATCATCAACCCCAAAAGTGGGACCAAATGAAACTTGGCCAGCATGCCCATGGTCAGAAAAAGTCTATCGCAACTTGGAACAGCTGCTCGACCTTGGGAACATCGCCGCGCATGGTAAAGACAGTCAGAACATCCCCCTCTTCGATGCGGGTGTCGCCCCGGGGCACAACCACCTTGCCGCGTTTCAGCATGGTCCCGACCAGGGCGCCCTCGGGCCAATTGGCCTCGCGCAGCAAGCTGCCCGCAATGGGCGACGTGCTCAGCACCTGGGCCTCCAACACCTCCGCTTCGCCATCGCCCACCGAATACACCGCCCGAATGCGCCCATGGCGGATATGGCGCAGGATCGACGATACGGTCGTGCTGCGCGGGTTGATATAGGCGTCGATGCCCAACGGCTCCATCAGCGAGATCAGCGAGGGTTCGTTGACCAGGCTGATGACCAAGGGACAGCCCGCAGCCTTCGCGCGCGCGCATGACAGAAGGTTGGTTTTGTC
>JBCBNR010000543.1:0-1536 GCA_039821665.1 Pseudomonadota bacterium | reverse complement strand
GGCCCGCCAAGCGGGGCTGCCAGACGGCGCATTAAACACGGTGCCAGGGATCGGGGCCGAAGCCGGAGCGGCCTTGTCCCGGCACCCTGCCGTCCGTCATATCTCCTTCACGGGGTCCGTTGGAGTGGGCAAGCTGATCCAGAAGGCTGCCGCCGAAAACGTCGTGCCCGTCACGCTAGAGCTTGGTGGCAAGTCACCGCAACTGGTGTTCGAAGACGCCGATCTTGGAGCCGCCCTGCCCTTTTTGGTGAATGCGGGCATCCAGAACGCCGGTCAGACCTGCTCCGCCTCGTCACGCATTCTGGTGCATCACAGCCGCTATGATGCGGTGCTGAGCGCCATGGCGGAAAAGTACAGCGCCCTGCGCGCAGGCCCTGCCCTGAGCGATTTAAACGTGGGTCCATTGGTGTCACAGCGACAAAAAGAGATCGTCGAAGGGTTCATTGCCAAAGGGCACGATCTGGAGATCGCGGCACAGGGCGAGATCGTTGCTGATGCGCCGGGTGGCGGAGCCTATGTCGCCCCGACCCTGTTTGCCAAGGTCGATCCTTCTCACACCTTAGCGCAGGACGAAATCTTTGGGCCCGTTCAAGTGGTGATCCCGTTTGGCGACGAAGACGAAGCTCTCGCCATCGCGAACGGCACCAAGTTCGGCCTTGTGGCCAGCTGCTGGACCAAAGATGGCGCTCGCCAGATGCGCTTGGCCAAAAAGCTGCATGCCGGGCAGGTGTTCATCAACAACTATGGAGCAGGCGGCGGTGTGGAACTGCCCTTTGGCGGTCATGGGCTGTCGGGCCACGGTCGCGAAAAGGGGTTCGAGGCACTTTATGGCTTCACCACTCTCAAAACCGTCGCAGCGCTTCACGGATAGAACAAAGACATGAGATTAGCAGGCAAATCAGCTATCGTGACCGGCGGAGCGTCGGGCTTTGGCGAAGGCATTGCGCGCAAGTTCGTGGCCGAAGGCGCAAGGGTGTTGATCGCAGACCTTAACCTTGAAGGTGCAGAACGCCTGAGCGACGAACTCGGCGCGAAAGCGATTATGGCCAATGTGGCGGAAGATCAAAGCGTCAGAGCGATGGTGGAAACTGCCAAAACCGCCTTTGGCATCATCGATATCTTGGTCAACAACGCGGGCACGACCCATCTGCCTGCGCAAATGGAAGAGGTCACCGAGGCTGATTTTGAAAAGGTCTTTGCAGTCAACTGCAAGTCTGTCTACCTAACCGCAAAGTACCTCGTCCCGCTGTTCAAGGCGCAAGGTTCTGGAACGATCCTGAACGTCGCTTCTACCGCCGGTGTCTCGCCGCGCCCACGGCTAAACTGGTACAATGCATCGAAAGGCTGGATGAACAACGCCACCAAAGGCATGGCGGTTGAACTTGCCCCCGAAGGCATCCGCGTCAACGCGATCAACCCTGTGGCGGGTGACACTCCACTCCTCAAAATGTTCATGGGCGAAGACACGCCAGAGATCCGCGCGAAATTCCTGTCAACGATCCCAATCGGGCGGTTCTCTACGGCCGAGGATATGGG
>JBCBNR010000542.1:0-1549 GCA_039821665.1 Pseudomonadota bacterium | reverse complement strand
ACCCAAGGCCGCAGCCAGGGACCAGTTCAGTGTCTTTTGCATGTGATCCGCGATGAAGTTCGAGATCAGCGTGCCGTCCTGTCCGCCCACCAGGGCCGGCGTGATGTAATAGCCGATGGACAGGATGAAGACGAGCAGCGCGCCCGCGCCAATGCCCGGGATCGTGGCAGGGAAATAGACCCGCCAAAACGCGGTCCAATTGGTGGCCCCCAGCGACTTTGCCGCGCGCACGTAAGACGGCGAGATGCCCCGCATCACCGAGTAAAGCGGTAGGATCATGAAGGGCAGTAGGATATGGGTCATCGCGACCAGGGTGCCAGTCATGTTGTAGATCAGCGAGAAGCGTTGATCGTCACCGGTGACGCCGAAAAACACAAACAGGTCGTTCAGAACGCCCTGGCTTTGCAGCATCGCGATCCATGCTGTGGTCCGCACCAGCAGCGAGGTCCAAAACGGCAACAGCACCAGGATCATCAGAAGGTTTGAGGTGCGCATGGGCAGGGTCGACAGAAGGTAGGCCACCGGATAGCCCAACGCAAAACAGGCCAAAGTGACCGCGAGCGAGACCATGAAGGTCCGCATAAAGAGCATGATATAGATGCGGCGGTTTTCCTCGGCTCGCTCGAACGAGCCGTCGGCGTTGTAAGTCATGTCCACGGCGGCTGCATAGAAGGCGGGTGTATAGCTTTTGGAGGCGATTTTCATGGCCTGCCAAGTCTCGATATCGGCCCAATCCTTATCGCGCTCGGCCAAAGCGGCCAGGAACGGCGCTTGCATGTCTGCGGCCCGCCGCGCGGTTTTGGTGAAAAGCGAGCGTGTGCCCGACAATTCGCGGTTCACCCGGGTCGCGACCTTGCCAATGTTGCGATCTTCGCGCGCCTCAACCAGATCGGCAACCAGGGCTGCCGCCAGCTCCTCGCCAGGGGGTGAGGTGCCATCCCATTGCGCCAACAAAGGCGTCGAGCGGGGCATATACTCTTCATAGGTGTCGTTGTGGACGCCCTGCCACAGAAGCATGACGATCGGCACGATAAAGCTGGCGAGGATGAACACCAAAAGTGGGGCCACCAGGCCAAAGGCCCGTACACGGCTTAGAAAAAGCGCTTGGCGCAGCTTCTTTTTCAAAGGCGTGCCATCGGCGGCCAGCATTTGATCCTGGCGCGTGGTGTCCAGGGGCATCCCATCGGCGGTGACATTGGCCATAGTTACCTCACATGCGCCCAAAAGCGCCCAAGGGGGGAGGGGCGAGGGAGGGGAGCATGCCCCCCTCCCAGTTTGTTTGACTTATTGTGCCAACCAAGCGGCGAAGCGCTCGTTCAGCTCGTCCTGGTTGTCGGCCCAGAACTCGAAGTTGTTGACCAGCGCGGTCTCCATGTTGGCCTCGGCCGTCGGCATGTGCGGGGCCATCTCGGTCTCGCCGTCGTTGAACAGGCCGACCAGCTCGCCCGAAGACCGGCGCGCCGGGCCATAGGCGATCCAGCTGGCCTGATCCGCCAGACGCTGGGTGTCGGTGGCGAACTTGATGAACTCGAGAGCGCCTTCCTTGTTC
>JBCBNR010000541.1:0-1571 GCA_039821665.1 Pseudomonadota bacterium | reverse complement strand
CCCAAGGACCGCCCCGGCCCAGCGGGCCCATCCGGGCCGCTCACCCGCGCGCAGGGCAAGCGCAAACAGCGTGACTTGCACCAATCCAAACAGCATCAGCGCCCCAAGACCCGCATCAAGCGCGAGATAGGCAAACGAGAAAAACACGCCATAGACCAACAAGGCCATGGCCGCCGGCCAGCTGCCCGCCTTGGGCCAAGCCCTGGTCTGCATCCAATGAAGCGCCAGCAAAACCACAGAGGCCGAGACAAAGCGCAGCGCAAGAAAAGCCGACGGGCCGATATGACCGTCCACCAAAGCGGCACGGTTCAACAGCGAATTGCCCGCAAAGGCCAGCATCACAAAACCCGCAAGCCCGATCAGACGCACAGGATTAAACGCACGGCGCGCCCCTGGCCCTACACCAGGTCGAACCCGCGGTATATTGAAACGGTGCTATGCCCATCCCCGAACCATGGCAGGCCGCGCGTATCCGCGCAAACCACATCTCTGCGCCCGCGCTTTATCGAGTTTCCAAAAATACTCTGGGGGTCTTGGGGGCAACGCCCCCCGCGCCCGGCCAAGCTGTCCACGTCCTAAAGTGGGCAAAGAAAAAAGGGGCCCCAGCAGGGCCCCTTTTCCAAAACATACACGCCAAAACATACGTAATGGCAGCGCGGTTTACATCATGCCGCCCATGCCGCCCATGTCGGGCATGCCGCCTGCGGGTGCTGCACCCTTCGGCTCGGGCTTGTCGGCAACCATGGCTTCGGTGGTGATCAGCAGACCCGCAACCGAGGCTGCATCCTCCAGCGCCGTCCGCACCACTTTGGCCGGATCGATCACGCCGAACGAGAACAGATCGCCATACTCTTCGGTCTGAGCGTTGAAGCCGAAGGACGTATCGCCGCTCTCGCGGATCTTGCCAGCAACCACAGCGCCATCGACGCCGGAGTTCTCGGCGATCTGGCGCAGCGGCGCCTCAAGCGCCTTGCGCACAATGGTGATCCCGGCGTTTTGATCGGCGTTGTCGCCTTTCAGGTCCGACAGGCCCTTTGCGGCTTGCACCAGGGCAACACCACCGCCCACGACGACACCTTCTTGCACAGCGGCACGGGTGGCGTTCAGGGCATCGTCCACACGATCCTTGCGCTCTTTCACTTCCACTTCCGTGGAACCGCCGACGCGGATCACAGCAACACCGCCGGCCAGCTTGGCCAAACGCTCTTGCAGTTTCTCACGGTCATAGTCGGACGTGGTCTCTTCGATCTGACCGCGGATCTGGGCCACACGGGCCTCGATCTCGGCCTTCTCGCCAGCGCCATCGACGATGGTGGTCTCGTCTTTGGTGATGGTGACCTTCTTGGCGGTGCCCAGCATGTCCATAGTGACATTCTCAAGCTTCATGCCCAGATCTTCCGAGATCACCTGACCACCGGTCAGGATCGAGATGTCCTGCAGCATCGCCTTGCGACGGTCGCCAAAGCCAGGGGCCTTCACGGCCGCGATCTTCAGACCGCCGCGCAGCTTGTTGACCACCAAGGTCGCCAGTGCTTCGCCATCCACGTCTTCTGCAATGATCATAAGCGGCT
>JBCBNR010000540.1:0-1571 GCA_039821665.1 Pseudomonadota bacterium | reverse complement strand
GGCCATGATGGCCGGCGCCCGGCAAGCGGCCTAGCCCGCCCTTCAGATCACGGGGGGCCGGGCAACGGCACATCATGGCCCATGCAGCCACCGTCCCCCTGTCATCGCCCAGATCTGCGCGCCCTTTGGCGCAACGCCACCCGCGCGGCCCGTATGGGGCGGTTCAACCGGATACTCTGCCCACTTGATAGCAGCCCTAATGCCCCAGTATGACTGAGGCACTAGGGAGGGTGGCACCGTGACCAAGCCGGTTCCAGGCACAGAGTTTTTCGCCATCGACTATCAAGATGCTATGGGCCCCGCCTGCGCGCGGTTGCCCTATTCCTTGCGCGTGATGGCCGAGAACGTGGTGCGGCAGGCACCCGACAGCGAACCTAACAGTAATTTTGCTCACCACATCGCCCAGCGGGACGGACAGGCCGTGCCGTTCCGCCCCTCTCGACTTTTGCTGCAGGACATGTTGGGCCTGCCGCTGTTGGTGGATATGATGGCCATGCGCAGCCGGATCGCCGGGGCCGGGGGCGACCCGACCAAGGTAGACATGAGCCTGCCGGTCGATCTGATCATCGACCACTCCATGACCATCACCCATTGGGCCGAGAAGCTGGCGCTGCCGCGCAATCAAAAGCGCGAGTTCGAGGTCAACGAAGAGCGTTTTGCCTTCATCAAGGCGTGCGAAGGCCGGTTCCCAAACTTGACGGTCATCCCCCCTGGCGGCGGCATCATGCACCAGATCAATCTAGAGTTTCTGGGCCGCACAGTGATGCCATCCGCCCAGGACAGTCTGCTTTTGACCCCGGACACCAATTTGGGAACCGACAGCCACACAACCATGATCAACGGTTTGGGCGTGCTGGGCTGGGGCATCGGCGGGTTGGAGGCCGAGGCGATCATGTTTGGCGAAAGCACAATGGTGAATGTGCCCCGCGTGATCGGTTTGGAGGTGACCGGCAGTTTGGCCGACCATCTGACGGCCACGGATGTGGCCCTAAGCGTGGCAGAAAAGCTGCGGGCCATCGGCGTTGTGGATTGCTTTGTCGAGCTGTTTGGATCGGGCTATGCCGCACTTTCCGTGGCGGACCGGGGCACCATCGCGAATATGTCGCCCGAGTACGGCTCCACCTGCGTGTTCTGCCCCTGCGATGACAACACCTTGCGGTACATGCGCGAAACCGGTCGCGCGTCGTCCCATGTGGCTTTGGTCGAGGCTTACAACCGCGCCCAAGGTCTGTGGTTCGATCCCAGCGCCGCCAACGGTTTTGAGTTCGATGCGGTGGTGCAGCTGGACCTGTCAAAAATCGGACGCTCCGTCGCGGGGCCAAGCCGCCCCGAGCAGCGGCTCGATCTTAGCGCGGCAACGTCCAAGCTGACCAGCGAGGAGGAGCGCACAGCGGCCCGCCGTGTGCCCGTGCCCGGGCGGGACCATACCATCGGCGACGGCGATGTGATCATCGCAGCCATCACCAGTTGCACCAACACCGCCAACCCGCGCAACATGATTACCGCTGGCCTGCTTGCTCAGCGGGCGGTCGAGGCGGGGCTGACCACCAAACCCCATGTGAAAACCTCGC
>JBCBNR010000539.1:0-1574 GCA_039821665.1 Pseudomonadota bacterium | reverse complement strand
ATGCGCTGTCCGTTTTGCGGGAATGTGGACACCCAAGTCAAAGACAGTCGCCCGGCCGAGGATCACCACGAGGTCGCGCAACTGCACCCGCTCATAGGTGGTGAACCGCCCCCCACAGGCCGCGCAATAGCGCCTGCGCCGGATCGAAACGTGATCCTCGGCCGGGCGACTGTCTTTGACTTGGGTGTCCACATTCCCGCAAAACGGACAGCGCATGTCGTGCCTCTTCCCTGGTCTTATTGTCTGCAAAGGTTAAATCACACGACTAGGGCTTGGGTAAAGAGAGCGCGCGTGCCCGACATCACGTTAGTGGGGCAAAATATAGGGGTTTGGGCCACTCGCACCCAATGATCCACACTTTCCAAAGCGACCGGGGAACCTGTCGCGTTCCCGGGCATTGCCCCCTTACACTTAACTCGGAGGCTATCCATGTCCCAAAAGACCCTTTTCATCACAGGTGCCTCCAGCGGCATCGGGGCTGCCACGGTGGCAAAAGCCGTCGAGGCTGGATGGCGTGTGGCGGGCTTTGCCCGTTCCGCGGACAAGCTGGACAGCTTGGCCCAAACCCATGGCGACAGTTTTCTGGCCCTGCCGGGGGATGTGACCGATCAAGACACGGTGGAGGCGGCCGTGGCCAAATGCGTGGACAGCTTTGGCGGCGTGGATGCGGTGTTTGCCAATGCGGGTTTGGGCGCGCAATCGGCGGGCACCCAACAGGGCGACCCGTCCAATTGGCGCACGATGCTGGACGTGAACATATGGGGCGCACTGATCACGGCGCATGCGACCCTGCCCGCGCTGCAAGAGAGCAAGGGCCATTTTCTGGTCACCGGTTCTCGCGCGGGGCGAACACATATGAAAGGCTCGATTTACGGGGCGACCAAATGGTTTATTCACGCCTGGGCCACCAATCTGTCCTTGGAAATGGCGGAGTGGGGCGGTCGGTGCACCATCATTGCCCCGGGAATGGTGGACACCCCGTTCTTTGACAGCCCCAAACCCCAAGGCTTGGTCTCGGAAGACGTAGCCGATGCGGTTGTTTGGGCGATGGCGCAGCCGGCCCATGTGAATGTGGGCGAGGTCTACCTTACCCCCAACCGCTAGCGGCCTGCCCGGGGGGCGGGCCCTGCGGTCTGTCTTTGGGATATGAACGGCGGTTTTGGACCGGCAGGGCGTGTGTCTTGCCGGGTCACGCCTCAATCATCCCCGGGCCAGGGGGCGAACGGGAAAGGCTTGTCCTCCGTCTCGCAGGCCTGAAACTCGCCCACTGCGGCCATCCATTGGGACAGGCCATGGCCAAAAAGGCGCACTTGGCTGTTGGGTGCGCCGGTGAACACCAGCCACAAAAATTGCAGAACTGCGATGATCGTCAGCAGCGTCTCGGCCAGGGCGAACAGCAGCACAAACAGCAGCATATAAAGCCCCCGCAGGAAGGGACGCTGGCCAGGGGCTGCATCCTCGTGCTCGGGCGTGGTGGCGGGGGGATGGGGTGTCATATGGCTTGCTCCGTTAAATGTTTATTCCATTAACATGGATTTGGGAAAGGCAGCGTCGCCCGTCAAGAGCCTCGTGCT
>JBCBNR010000538.1:0-1579 GCA_039821665.1 Pseudomonadota bacterium | reverse complement strand
CGCAGACCGCAAAGCGCGGGACAGGAATGCCGTGGTCGCGCAACACCGCCTTGGACTGCGCCTCATCCAGCGCCTCGTCGGGTGGCCCCGGGGGCGGTGGCACGCGGGTCAGGTCCATCGCTTGGGCCACCACTGCCGCCCGCCATTCGTGCCACCACACCCCATGGCCAAGGGCTGCCACGCACGCCTGCAACCCTTGCATCGGCACCAAACCCATCTGTTGCGTATGCGTCCGTTGCTCGGCCGGAAAGCACTCTGCCAAAGGGGCAAGCTGCACAGCGGTCAGGCCGCGCCCCGCCGCGGCCTCGCCCATGGCTTGGGTCTGTGCCGCGTATTCCGAAATGTCCCACATGCCCGGACGCGGGAAGTTCTGGACCATCAAGGCGATGTCCACACCCTCGTCCAAAAGCGTCTCATAAATCGCTCTTTGGCGCGGCGCATCGTTCCAAGCGGCCATGGTCACATCCTGCGGATTGCACGGGGTGGCAATCGCAGGCAACAGCGCGCGCAGGCGCGCGGCGGTCCCATCCGACGGCTGAGGCAGCTCGAACCCCGCTTCGCTCAGATGATCCGCAAGCATCACCCCCATCACACCGGACACAGAAGTGACCAACACCCGCCGCCCCCGAGGCAACGCCCCCTCATCGGCAAGCTTAAGGGTCTCGAAAAACTCTTCCTCAGAGGCGGTCGAAATGATCCCAAGACGGGCGAACAGCGCCTCCCACCCAGCCCCCTGCCCAGCCATAGAGGCGGTGTGCGAAGCAACCACATGGGCCCCTGCCGCGGTGGTGCCGAACTTGATCGCAATAATGGGTTTGCCCAGTTGCTGCGCCTTCATCGCGGCCCGGCGCAAGCTGGCAGTCTCGGGCAAACCCTCAAAGGACAGGCCAATGGCGCTGACCCTGGGATCGTCCAACAGATACTCAGCGCACTCCGCCACGGTTGTGACGCTCTGATTGCCGCACCCCACCAAATGGCTGATCGCAAGGGAACGGTCGGCAAAAACCGCGTCGCACAAAAACCCGCCGCCCTGGCTTAGGATCGCCACGCCCGAGGAGACATGGGCCACGCCCATATGGTCGAGAATGGCCGCAAACGGGTCGAGGAAATTCGCCACACCCGCCGCATTGGGCCCAAGGGCCACCATATCGCCCACCGCTGCCTCAAAAGCGGCTTGGCGCGCGCGCCCGTCAGCGCCGGTCTCGGCAAAGCCGCCCGCATGGCAGATCACAGCGCGGCACCCCCGGTCGCGCAGCGCGGCAATCACGGGCGTGGCTGCATCCCGGTTGACGGACACAAAGGCCAGATCCGGGGCCTCGGGCAAGGCCTCCACACTCGCCACACACTCTATCCCCTCCAAGGTGCTGTACTTCGGGTTCACCACCCAAGACCGGCCCGCAAAGCCTTGCTCGCGGTGATAGCGCAGGATCGCGGCCATGCCGGCCCCGCCCACAAACGCCACCGAGCGCGGGCAAAACAAGGCAGAGAGCGGGTCGAGCGTCATAGCCGCCACGCTAGGTCTGCTCTCCAGCGACGTCTTTCCCAAAACGGTATCCCATGGCCCTCTTGCGACCTCGGT
>JBCBNR010000537.1:0-1590 GCA_039821665.1 Pseudomonadota bacterium | reverse complement strand
TCGTCCGGGGGCGAAAAAACGGTTGCCTGGTCTATCAATTTGTTCCTTGCTTCGGTCCTCAGCGTCGTCGCTTCATTTGCTTTGAACCTGGCGCTCCAGATTTTTCACTTTTGGCGGAGGGAAGAGGTTTGAACAAAGAGTTGATCGTGCAGCGCACAGTCCTGGCATGGGCAGAAAACGAAGGCTCTCAGGAGAACCAATAGCATGACCCAACATCTCGCCCAGCTTAACATCGGCCGCCTGGTCGCGCCCACGGATGATCGCCGGGTCAAAGACTTCATGGACAATCTTGACCGCATCAACGGTCTGGGCAAGCGCATGCCGGGGTTCGTGTGGATGATGGAAGGCTCGGGCGAGCCGGGCACGGGCAATACGGACGCCAAGATCGATGGCGACCCGCAATTTGTTTCGAATCTGACGGTTTGGGAAAGTGTGGCGGCGTTGGAGACCTTCGTTTGGGGTACCCTCCACAAGCAGTTCTACGACCGCAAGGCGGAATGGTTCGAGGTGATGGGCGACCAACATTTCGTCATGTGGTGGGTCGAGGCCGGGCACCGGCCCGCGCTTGACGAGGCGCTCGCGCGGCTGGAGCACCTCAAATCCCACGGCGACAGCGACCACGCTTTTGGCTGGGCCTATGCCAAAGACGCACATCTGTGGCGCACAAAACAATGCGGGGGGCAAGCGGCATGAGACGAACTGGGATTTTGGCGGTGACCGCACTCGTTGCGCTTGGCGCGTGCGATCTGCGCACTCCGTTTGACCGGGCAGAGATCGAGGCCGCCCCTGCACGTGGGCTGACGGATGACGAGTTGAAAGCCGAGTTGCTGACTTTTTCGCGCCCCCGGGCCCTGGCGGACCTGATCGCAGGTGGCTGCGCAGACTACACTCTGAATGAAGAGCATGAGACAGCAGAGTTGATCGCCCTGCGCGAGCGGTTGTCGGCAGAACCCAACGTGCAAGCGCGCATCAACGCGGTCTCCGACGACCTGCCGCGTCTTTTGACCGAAGAAGAAACGCCGGACTATTTGGCCGAGAACAACATCGACACCTCCGACCCCGCGACACTGTGCGCGGCCGGCGACAGGGAAGTCGCGGCTGGATCTGACATCGGCCAATTCTTGACCCCGAGGACCTGACCCCATGAGCGAGTTGCGCACCATCATCATCGACGGCCAGGAGATCGAGGTAGATCCTCGGCTGACCCTTTTGCAGGCGTGTGAGCAGGCAGGCGTCGAGGTGCCTCGGTTCTGTTATCACGAGCGGCTGTCGATTGCGGGCAATTGCCGGATGTGCCTGGTGGAGGTGGTTGGCGGGCCACCCAAGCCCGCGGCGTCTTGCGCGATGCAGGTGCGTGACATGCGTGGCGGGCGCAATGGCGAGCCGCCGGAGATCAAAACAACCTCGCCCATGGTCAAGAAGGCCCGTGAAGGGGTGATGGAGTTTCTGCTGATCAACCACCCGCTAGATTGCCCGATTTGCGACCAGGGGGGCGAGTGTGATTTGCAAGATCAAGCAATGGCTTACGGCGTAGACTTCTCGCGCTACCGCGAGCCAAAGCGCGCGTCGATCGACCCGGATTTGGGGCCT
>JBCBNR010000536.1:0-1598 GCA_039821665.1 Pseudomonadota bacterium | reverse complement strand
CCTCTTCCACGGCAATTTCGTCGAACGGGTTCATCGACATCTTGACGTTGGCCAGATCGACACCGCTGCCATCCGCCTTCACGCGGACCTTCACGTTGTAATCGATGACCCGCTTTACAGGCACCAAGACCTTCATAGGGTTTCTCCAAATCTGTGCGGGTGCCGGGCACCCGCTGTTCCTGTCCGCTGCAGTCCCACGACGTGAGCCTGTGTGGTCGCCAGAAAACGACGCACGCCCGTCTGGCAGGGACGTTTATGCTATGCGCAAGACAAAACCAGCCCGCGCGCCCGAATCCAAGAGAGACTTTGCGTCACACCTGCTTGTGGCCCGGTCAATAGGGGTGTTTGGACTTACCGATTGGCGCCAGGCACCCAAAGCACGTCATGGGCGCCGTTGTCATTGGCCACCCGGCCCGCCACGAAAAACCAATCTGACAGGCGGTTGAGGTATTTGACGGCGTGTTCGTTCACCCCTTCCATAGTGGCAAGCTCGACCGTCAAACGCTCGGCCCGTCGGCACACGGTGCGGCACAGGTGGAAATGGGCCGCCAGGGCCGAGCCTCCGGGCAGGATAAAGCTGCGCAAGGCCTCTAGGTCGCTGTTCATCTCGTCAATTTCGGCTACCAGCCGTTCGTCCTGTGCGTCGGTCATGCGCAATACCGGGTATTCTTCTTCTCCGTCCTTATCCATATCCGGGCGGCACAGGTCCGCGCCCAGATCAAACAGGTCGTTTTGGATCATCGCCAGTTGCGCGTCCATCTCGTCTGTTGCATGCAACCGCGCCATGCCAACAGTCGCGTTGGTTTCGTCCACGGTGCCATAGGCATTGACCCGGGTGGAATGCTTGGCCACCCGCGCGCCATTGCCAAGCGCAGTTTCGCCCGCATCGCCTGTTTTGGTGTAGATTTTATTTAAGACAACCATCAGGCCCCTCGCTGGAAATATACAAAAATCAGGATCAGCACCACGGCGAGTGCTTGTAAGCCAATGCGCCAGCGCATCAGTTTGTTGGCGTATTTGCGGTTGAACTCGCCCCCTTTGGCAAAGCCCCCGATGCCCACCATAAGAACGGCCACGACCGCCAAACACGCAAAAGCCACCACGTAAAACAGCGGTTGATCGGCCATGTCCACTTCCTTGTCTTGTTGGGGTCACACAGCTAGCGCGGACGCCCGGGCTGTCACACTCTTTTTAACACCGCGTCAAAGGCGCGGGTGGATAGGATGCGTTTGAGAAAGCCCATAATGTAGGTGGGCGTGGTGACGTAGTAGCGCGCGCGCGGGGTCGCGGCGTTCAGGGCATGCAACAGCTTGTCGGTAACCGCCTGGCAGGGCAGTTCAAACCGATCCGGCGTGCCGCTGTCGTCATACAGCCGGGGGATCAACGTTTTTTCGTAAAACGCAGTCTGCGCCGAGCCTTTTACATCAATCCATTTCTCGAAAGGGGGGATGGACTTTTCGCGGATCTTGGTCGTGATAGGGCCCGGTTCGATCAGCACCACATGAATGTCCTTGTCGCCCAAAAGCGCAAGCTCCACCCGCAAGGTATCGGTCAAACCCTCCAGCGCGAATTTGGTGGAGTTGTACGCGCTGCGCCCG
>JBCBNR010000535.1:0-1603 GCA_039821665.1 Pseudomonadota bacterium | reverse complement strand
GCAAAGATGGCTTGAAACGCCAAGGCCCATACCCAGAAGGTCGAGGTGTTCAGAGTTTAGGCTTCCGTCTTGAGCCGGTCCACGGGCGCGCCGGGTTTGATGCAACACTCCAACTTTGCACTTTGTCAGGTTCGCGCAGCGGCTGACCGGTGACAACGTCGGTCCTTGTCCTGGGCGTGTTGCACATCCCTGTCGGTGCGGGATCACTGCGCATGCGTTCCTGCGCCCCCTTTGCCACAAAGGGGCGCAACGGTCGGGCTACCCGTCCACCCGGATCCGTTCGTTTTTGGGATCGTAGGGGCTGTCCTCGACAATCTGGGCGTCCCACAGCTTGGACTGCATGCGCACCTTCAACTTGGTGCCAGGGGTTGCGTGTGCCGGGGCGACATAGCCCATGCCGATGGACTTGCCGAAATGGACCGAGTAGCCGCCCGAGGTCAGGCGCCCCACTTTCGTCTCGCCCAGATAGAGCGCTTCGCGCCCCCAGGGGTCGGCATCGCTGGGCCCATCAATCAAAAGTGTTACGCAGGTCGAGCGGATGCCCGTCGCCTCCATCGCGGCCTTGCCGTGGAAGTCTTTGCTCAGATCGACAAAGCGCGGCAGGTCCGCCTCCAACGGGGTGGCGTCACGGCCCAGTTCGGTTCCAAAGGCGCGATAACTCTTCTCTTGCCGCAACCAGTTTTGGGCGCGTGCACCCACCAGTTTCAGGCCCAGATCCTCGCCCGCGCCCATCAGTTGGTCGAACAGATAGTTCTGCATCTCCATCGGGTGGTGCAGCTCCCAACCCAGCTCGCCCGTATAGGCCACGCGGATCGCCATGGTGGGGCACATCATCAGCTCGATCTGGCGCATGGACAGCCAGGGAAAGCGTTTGTTGGATAGCACTGTCGCAGGGTCCGCATCGCGCACCAAACGGCCCAACAGGTCGCGCGACTTGGGCCCTGCCACGGCGAAAACGCCGCTTTGATTGGTCACATCGACGAGTGTCATAGGGCCGAACTCGGCCTCTTTGTCTTCGATCGCCTTGCGCAGATAATCCTGGTCATAGGCCTGCCAGGCCCCAGCAGAGACGAGGTAGAACTGATCCTCGGCCTCACGCACGATGGTGTATTCGGTGCGTGTGGTGCCCGCTGCGGTCAAGGCGTAGGTCAGATTGATGCGCCCCACCCGTGGCAGCTTGTTGCAGGTAAACCAGTCCAAGAACGCCGCGGCCCCGGGGCCGCTTAGCCGGTGTTTGGTAAAGGCGGTCGCATCGATCAGACCGACGCCGGTGCGGATGGCCTTTGCCTCCTCCACAGCGTGCTGCCACCAGCCGCCCCGGCGGAAGGACCGGGCATCATGGTCAAAGCTGTCGGCCGCGTCCAGCGGGCCAAAGTAGTTCGGCCGCTCCCACCCGTTCACACAGCCGAACTGCGCGCCCTGTGCCTTCATACGATCATAGCAGGGTGCGGTTTTGAGGGGGCGGCAGGCCTCGCTTGACCCCAAGCGCTATGGCGATTGGGTCACCACGGAATACGCCGCCCGCAAGAACGAGGAATGTTATTCCCACGTTTATGTCCTGCACCATCCCGACGAGGAACGCGAGGCCTGCCGCCCCCTCAAA
>JBCBNR010000534.1:0-1608 GCA_039821665.1 Pseudomonadota bacterium | reverse complement strand
TACAGGTGAGCATCCCAAGGCTCAGCACATCGACCTTCAGGATGCCAAGCGCGTCGATGTCATCCTTGTCCCAGCAGATGACGGTGCGCCCCTCCATCGTTGCGTTTTCGATGGGCACCAGGGCATCGAGCCGCCCTTCGGTCATCACAAAACCCCCCACATGCTGGCTGAGATGGCGGGGAAAGCCGGTGATTTGATTGACCAGATCCAAGGTCTGCGCCAGGCGCCGGTCGGTGGGGTCGAGGCCGATTTCGCGGAACCGGTTTTCTGTCACCTCCGATGACCCCCAGCCCCAGATCTGGCTGGACATGGTCGAGATCGTGTCGTTCGACAGGCCCATCGCTTTGCCCACCTCGCGGATGGCACGTTTGCCCCGGTAGTGGACGACCGTCGCGCACAGACCCGCCCGGTGGCGGCCATAGCGCTCGTAAATGTGTTGGATCACCTCCTCGCGGCGTTCATGTTCGAAATCCACGTCGATGTCGGGCGGCTCGTCGCGCGCCTCCGAGACGAAGCGCTCGAACACCATGGTGCCGATCTCGGGCGAAACGGAGGTGACGCCAAGGGCGTAGCAGACGACAGAATTGGCCGCCGAGCCCCGGCCCTGGCAGAGGATCCCGCGGGCGCGGGCAAAGGCCACCACGTCCTGGACGGTCAGGAAATAGGGGGCATAGTCCAGCTTGGCGATCAGGGCCAATTCATGATCCGCCTGGGCCTGGGTGCGCTTGGGCACGCCTGCGGGATAGCGCCAGCGCAAGCCTTCGGCGGTCAGCCGCGCGAGCCGGGCCTGGGGCGCCTCGCCCGCCATCACCTCTGCGGGGTATTCATAGCGCAGGCTGTCGAGGTTGAACTGACACTCCGCTGCGATCTCGCCCGCGCGGTGGACAGCATCCTCGAAGCCTTGAAAGAGCCGCAACATCTCGGCCTCGCTGCGCAGGCGCCGCTCGGCATTGGGTTGGGCGCGGGTGCCCAGGGTGTCGATGGTGCAGCCTTCGCGGATGCATGTCAGGATGTCCACCAGGCGGCGGCGGCTGCCATGGTGCATGATCGGCTCGGCAGAGGCGACGGTGGGCAGGTCAAGCTCGGCCGCGAGGGCGGTGAGCGTTGCAAAGCGGTTTGGGTCCTGTCCGTCATAGCGGGGGCTGAGCACCAAGGCCATGCGCTGGGCGCGGCGCGTCAAAGCGCGGGCCTGGGGCAGCCACTCGCCCGCGCCGGGGGGCTGGCCGGGGGCTTGGGGATGCAGCAGCAGGGTGATCTCGGCCAGGCGGTCCGCGGTGAGGTCCTCCAGGTGCAACTGGCAGGCGCCTTTCTCGGCCCGCAATCGGCCTGCGGTCAGAATCTGGCACAGATGGCCCCAGGCCGCACGGCTGCGGGGCAGGGCGGTGGCTTCTAGCCCATTGGCCAGACACAGGCGGGCAGCTGGGATGAGGCGGGGCACTTTTGTGTCCGGTTGCAAGCTGAGGCCCAAGGTGGAGGGGCCTTGGGTGGTGCCTGCCTCGCGGGCCTTTGCTTCCTCTACCGCGCGGGCCACATCGCGCATCTGCACATGGGCGCGCACAATCCCTGACACCGAGTTACGATCCGCGATGGCAAAGCCCGCCAGCCCCA
>JBCBNR010000533.1:0-1626 GCA_039821665.1 Pseudomonadota bacterium | reverse complement strand
CTATGTCGCCTACAAAAGAGCGATGGAGACCGCGCGGAAAACCGGCTCGCTGCCGCCGCCCAAAAACATTCTCAACGCGCCCACCGGACTGATGAAGGATCTTGGATACGGCGAGGGCT
The DNA here is from genome assembly GCA_039821665.1 of Pseudomonadota bacterium. Lineage (GTDB taxonomy): Bacteria > Pseudomonadota > Alphaproteobacteria > Rhodobacterales > Rhodobacteraceae > CANLSM01. Next base: position 1,507 of record JBCBNR010000533.1, on the reverse strand, counting down.
ATGTCTACGAACATGACGCGCCAGAGGGTGTGTCAAACCAACCCCTTTGGCCTATTGAGACACTGCAAGAAGAGTTCTATACTCCCAAAGAGATCGGGTTCGAGCGCGATCTACTTAAGAGAAAAAATTTTTACTCGCATAGGAAATTGTCGCAACTCAAAGACTGAATACAAGCGTCACCTACTTTAAAAGGTCTGCCCCAATGCTTGATTTTTCGGAATGGAAATCTTTCCAAATTCTCTATGTAAGCACCCACACCAGGGTCTTGTCTGATGTCGATCTGACGTCTCTCAAACGCGTTGTGCAAAAGCGGAATCAGACACTCGGTCTGCATGGTTTTTTGTATTGTGCCAACGGTCGGTTTTGTCAGTTTCTGGAAGGTTCCGAGCCAACGGTCCTGTGGTTGATGGAGCGTATCGTCCGCGACCCGCGCCACCGAGATGTGCGCGTGTTGGCCGAGGAGCAGACCGCGTTTCCTCTGTTCTCGAGCTTTCATGCAGGCATGTGCTTGGGCGGATCTCGGTGCCGGATGGATGACGCCCGCTTTGAGCGGGTGATAGACATAACCGCAGACCGCGTGCGCAAGCGACGCCTGCGCGACGCATAACCCGCGCGGGCGGTTGACTTTGGCGCGCCTTCCCGGTTTCCAAGGGGAACAATCGGTCAAGGGCAGCACGCATGGGCGCAGCAGCATTCGCATATGTGGCATTGGGGGGCGCCTTGGGCGCCTCGGCCCGTTTTAGCATCAGCACGGCGCTCGGTCCGGCATCGCCAGCGGGCTTTCCCGTCGCCATCTTGGGCATCAACATTTTGGGCAGCTTTCTGATCGGGGTGTTTGCGGCACTTTTGGTGTCTAAGGGGGCGGCGGACCCATGGAAGCTCTTTCTTGTGCCGGGGCTTTTGGGCGGGTTCACCACCTTTTCCACCTTTTCGTTGGAGGCGCTCGGCCTTCTCTCGCGGGGCGCCTTTGGGGCTGCTGCGCTTTACATCGGGCTCAGCGTGCTGGGCGCGTTGGCCGCCACGGCCCTGGGCTGGGCCATCATCCGAGGTGGATTTGCATGAGCGGCGTACAGACCCTGATGGTTGACGCGGACGGCCAAGACATGCGCCTGGACCGCTGGTTTCGCGGCCGCTTTCCCCACATCCCACAGGGGCGCATCGAAAAGATGTGCCGCAAGGGCGAGATCCGCGTTGATGGGGGACGGGTGCGTGCGGCCACTCGGTTAAGCCCTGGTCAGTCGGTGCGCGTCCCTCCCTTGCCCGAGGCGACCGAGACGCCCGCGCCGGTGTCCGCCCCGCGGCCGTTGCCAAGGGAAGAGGTTGCGCGTCTGCGCGACGCGATCTTGTGGCAAGACGCCCACTTGATTGCGCTCAACAAACCGGCGGGCCTCGCGGTGCAAGGCGGGTCCGGCACCCCGTTGCATGTGGATATGCTCAGCGCAGGTTTGGTGCCCGAAGGCGACCCCAAGCCCAAGCTCGTCCACCGTTTGGACCGGGACACGTCGGG
>JBCBNR010000532.1:0-1634 GCA_039821665.1 Pseudomonadota bacterium | reverse complement strand
TCGATGGCCGCCCCTATAGTGCCGGAATACAAAATATCCTCGGCCAAGTTGAAGCCGCGATTAACCCCAGAGAGCACCAGGTCCGGAGGGTCGGGCAAAATGTGCTGGACGGCGGTCGCCACACAATCGGCTGGCGTGCCATCGACCGCCACGCGGCGTGCGCCCAGCGTCTCAAACCGCATGGGTTTGACGTAGGAAATGGCGTGCCCGACGCCGGATTGCTCGCCCATGGGGGCCACAACCCAAACCTCGCCGTCCGGCCCGGCCAGAGTGCTCGCGATCTCCTCGGCCACGCTAAGCCCAGGCGCAGTTATGCCGTCATCATTGGTGACCAGGATCCGCATGCTCTGCCTCGATGTTATCTTTTGCGAACAAGATGGGGCAGGGACGGACAAAAAGCCAGAGAGGGGTTGGAATGCGCCCCGGATTTCGCGCAAACGCACACAAGCTGTTGCGGGGGGGACTCAGGCGCTGGGTTTTGTGCGGCTGTGGGCAGTTCGCCTTTGATCGCTGCGGGGGGGGCAGGGGCCTACGCGGCGGTGTCGGATTGGCATCGGAACAGGCCTACCAAGGCAGGCCTGTTCCAAGATCTTAGCGCTTGAAGCGCCGCGCAAGGCCAAGTGCGCCCAGACCCGCCAGCAACAGCGGCAGGCCTGCGGGCAGCGGCACGGTGGCGATGGGGTCGTCGAACTCGTCGGGGTTAAACAGGCTCAGATCGCCATCAAATCCGGTGAAAACCGGGTTGGGATCGTTGCCGACCGTCATGACCGCACCGAAATCGAGCGTAAACATGCTCGTGTTTTGGTAGGTCAAAATGGCAGCGCCCGTGGCATCCGTCTCCGAGAAGTTGGTGCCCGGTCCGTTGAACCGCACTTCGCCGGTCACAGAGGTGTCAACGCTCAGCGCCTGTGGCGTGCTTCCCACGGAATAGCTTGTCAGACCATCGCCGAGGAACGCCCGAAAGAACTCCGACTGGGTGCTGCTTGTTCCCAAGCCCGCTGTCTCGCCATCCACATCGTAGACCGCAAAGTTCAATTCGCTGACGGTCAACGCTGTCCCGAACGTCCCAGAGGCAGCGCCGGTCCCGTCAAAGAACTCGAACTTCAACGAGATGCCGTTCTCCACTTGGTTCAGGTTATTGCCGTAGAACAAAAAGGCGAGGTCCTTGTCCGGCGCCCCGCTGCTCGCGTAATCGACGATGTAGCCACTGTCGCCAAAGGAGCCGCCCCCATTGCCGAAGGTCGTGTCGGTTTTCACCGTCGCGGTCACCCTTGCGTCAACGGTTGTTGTGCCGTCCATGCCAACATTGGCAAATTCAACGACGGTGTTTTCCACAACGCCGTTTGTGCCACCAATTGGGGTCGATCCAGTGACCGCTGTTAACGGATTGTCAAAGGTCAAAGGCACGGCAGACGCCACGCCAGCGGATCCGAGTAAGAGTGCTGCCGCACTAGCCGAAAGTATAAGGTTTTTCATAGCCCCTCACAAAGTACTCACTACCCACGCGAGAGAAGCTTTCAGAGTTGTGGTAAGAAGGAAACCTAGCCAATTTGAAATTTGGCAGAGGGATGGCAGAACTTTCGGCTAGTGCGGCAGCACTCTTACTCGGATCCGCTGGCGTGGCGTCTGCCGTG
>JBCBNR010000531.1:0-1634 GCA_039821665.1 Pseudomonadota bacterium | reverse complement strand
CACTAACTGAAATCAAAGGTTTCAACGCGTTGGGGGATCCGCAAGGGCTCAAGGTTTTGATCCGAGTCTTTCGCAATCTGCCTTAGAACCAACAAAGGCCGCCCGGTGGGGCGGCCTTTTGCTGTCTTAGATCAAAGGGGGCGCAGGATCAGGCGCGCTTGCGGCCCGCAACCCCCAGCCCGGCCAGCGCCAAGCCCAGGGCCAGAACAGTGGCGGGCAAGGGCACGGGGGTGATCGACACCGTATCCACAAACCCACCCAAGCTGTCGCTTTTGCCGATCGCACCCAGCGTCAGGGTCGCGGTTCCGCCAGCACCCACAAAGAAGGTTTGTGTCACTTCGGTCCAGGTCTTGAACGGGGCCTCGGCGCTGGGGCCGGTGATGTCACCTGTGACCCCCGCGATGTCCCAAAACACGCCGTTGGTACCCGGATTGTTCTTGACTCGTGGCGCATAGAAGAACGACAGCTGATACTGGCCCGGGTCCAGCGTCAGGGTTTGGCTCATGGACGAGTTGTTGTTGCTGTCCAGCTCGATATAGAAATCACCCGAATGGGCGTCGATGGCGCCCAAGGTACGGTTTGTCTGAACCTCGATGCCCGAGCCAGAGGCCGTGGTCCACCCGGACAACGCGCTGAACCGGTCCCAGCTGTTGCGGCCCGTTTGGCCGACCATACCCGCCAGGGTGTTGCCATTGTTCAACCCAGTGCCGGGCACGGACCCGGACACATCGTCAAACCCGCCATTGACGACCAAAGCATTGGCCGCGCCGCCCAAACTCATGGCCACTATGGCCGCAGAAACCAGAACTTTCACACCGTCACTCCGTACAGTCACACGTCATTACCTCTTCGGTGAACAGATAGACCCTCAAACGGGGCAGAACGACTGCCCAAAAGGGGTGATTTTGTGAGAAAGTTTAGGGGATTTGCCTCAGATCTGATGCAAAGCATGGCCCAAATACGGCCATGGGCCCTGCCGCCCAAGGGCAACTGCCAGCAGCGCAGCTGCGCCCTTGGGATTACAGGGGGTTAGTCGACCGCGCGCCCCTAGAAGTGGATCGCGCGTCCATAGGCGTCGAGCACGCTTTCATGCATCATTTCCGACAGTGTGGGATGGGGGAAAACGGTCGCCATCAGATCCTCTTCCGTGGTCTCCAACTGGCGGCCCACCACATAGCCTTGGATCAGTTCGGTCACCTCCGCACCCACCATATGCGCGCCGAGCAATTCGCCTGTTTTGGCGTCAAAGATGGTTTTGACCATGCCCTCAGGCTCGCCCAAGGCAATCGCCTTGCCGTTGCCCATGAACGGGAAGTGGCCGACCTTGATGTCATAGCCCGCGTCCTTGGCTTTGGCCTCGGTAAACCCGACCGAAGCAACCTGCGGCTGGCAATAGGTGCACCCCGCGATGCTTTCGGGTTTAACCGGATGCACATCGTTCTTGCCCGAAACAAGTTCCGCGACCATCACCCCTTCGTGGGACGCTTTGTGCGCAAGCCATGGGGCACCTGCGATATCGCCAATGGCATACAGCCCATCCACATTTGTGCGGCAGTATTCATCGGTCAGAACGTGGGTCCGGTCGATCTTGACGCCCAACGCCTCCAACCCCAGGCCTTCGGTGTTGCCAACGA
>JBCBNR010000530.1:0-1635 GCA_039821665.1 Pseudomonadota bacterium | reverse complement strand
CGACAGGTGATCAATTTCGTGATGCCCGGTGACTTTATGGGCCTGCAAGCCGGTTTGATGAAAGAGATGCAGCATTCCGCCGAGGCGGTGACATCGATGACCTTGTGTGTTTTTGATCGCAAAGAGCTGTGGACGCTGTTCAAGCAAAGCCCCGAGCTGGCCTATGATCTGACCTGGCTGGCCGCGTTGGAGGAGCATTTTTTGGGTACGGGTCTGACCGCCCTTGGCCAATGCTCGGCCGAGGAGAAGATGGCCTGGGCCCTGCTGCGGTTTTTCACGCGCTGTCAGGCAGTGGGTTTGGCCAAAGGCGACACCTGTCCGTTTCCATACCGCCAACAGGATCTCGCGGATGCGCTGGGCTTGTCGCTGGTGCATACCAACAAGACGCTGAAAAAGCTCAGCCGCCAGCAAATCTTGACGGTCAGCGACGGGCATATGCGCATTGCGGATCAAGAGAGGTTGCATCGTCTCGCGGTGATCGAGGTAGAGGCGCCGGGAACAAGACCGCTGATTTGACCCGGCTTTGCTTGGCCACCAGAGCGCGCGATGCGGGGCATCGCGCGGCCGGTCTTGCTGCGAAGATCTAAGGGGTTTTCAGCCGTATCGGCGCTAGGCAGCGCTCAAAGCTTGGCGAAGGCGCGCGGTCCTTTTGCAGAATCGCAGTGTTTATCGCAGTGTGCCGAAGTGAAAGGATCCGTCCGCGCGATCTATGCGCGTATTTGGGGCCCACGTTGGCGGGCGCGCGCGCTTCAGGAACAGCACACCCAAAACCGCCCTTGCCAAAGGGGGGTCCGGCAAGGGCGGCTTGGCGTGGCGCGCCGGTTGCTGCGCGCCACGAAGTCCTAAGGCAGGCGGTGCCGAGGGAAATCAGGCGCGAGCAGCAGAGCCGCGCGGCCCGGCGATCAGCCAGGCGATAAACCCGATCAGCGGCAGCACAATGATCAGCACGCTCCACAGCACCTTTTTGCCGGTGCTTGTACCCGAGCTGATCACCGAGATCAGCGCCCAGATGTTCAAGGCAAGCAGGATCAACCCACCAATTCCTGTAATTTCCAACATGGTTCTCTCCTTTGTTCAGCGACCCGAAGGGCAGGGCTTAGGCCTGCGACACCTCGGTGATGGATTTTAGCACTTCGTCCCCATCGTCTTGACGGATCAGAAACGCTGGCTCGTCTTCACGCGCGTTGCGCGTGATCTCGGATCCCTTAATGGTTTTGGTCACCGTCGAGGTGTAGCGCTCGACCACTTTGCCCTCGCCGGTGCCGTTCCCCCAGGACCAGGAGACACGATCCCCTGTACTGATATCAGCCATTGCCGGGGGTCATGGTGGCCGCTTGCCCGTCACCGGGTGCGTCGCCATTCAGGTCCACACTTTCTGCCCCCAGCCCAAGCCAGATGAAGAAAATGAGGTACAGGACAAAAGCAAACGCCAAGCTTGCGAGGATGCCCAGCAAGGGCACCCGATGCTGGCGTTGCTGCCGTTCGAGATGGTCTTCGGGTGCAGACATTGCGTCCTCCTACGTGTTGCTGGATCAACGCGGATGGGGCGCTTGGGTTCCCTGTTCTTCTTCCACCTCGGCGCGCACCTGCCCCCAGGCCAGTGCTGCGAACACGGTGGTGCCGCCAACCACATTG
>JBCBNR010000529.1:0-1643 GCA_039821665.1 Pseudomonadota bacterium | reverse complement strand
ATGATCAGGTCAGGATCAACCTCGTCGTCATAGGGAAACGGGCCGATGCCCAGCATGCCGTTCTCGCTTTGGAGCGTCACCAGCATGCCTTCGGGAATGTGGTTGGCGACAAGCGTCGGAATGCCGATGCCCAGATTGACATAATAGCCATCGCGAAGCTCCCGCGCCGCGCGGGCGGCCATTTCGTCGCGGGTCCAGCCCTTGGGTGCGTCGGTCATTGTGCTGCCTCCCTTTCGCGGGTGGTTCGAAACTCGATTTTCTTGTCGTAGGGAGCGCCAACAACCATCCGATTGACGAACACGCCCGGCAGGTGGATCGCATCGGGGTCGAGTGCACCGGCGGGCACGATCTCTTCAACCTCAACCACGCAAACCTCCCCGCAAGTGGCGGTGGGTTGGTTGAAGTTACGCGCGGTCTTGCGGAAGATGAGATTGCCGGTTTCGTCCGCCTTCCAGGCTTTCACGATGGCGAGATCAGCGAAGATGCCCCTTTCCAGAATGTAGGTTGAAAGCACTCCGTCATGGTCCGGGAATTCCGCGTGCTGCTTTCCTTCAGCGACTTGTGTGCCAACGCCCGTCTTTGTGTAAAACCCCGGAATACCGGCACCGCCTGCGCGCATGCGCTCCGCCAAAGTGCCCTGAGGGCAGAACTCGACTTCCAGCTCTCCAGCGAGATATTGGCGCTCGAACTCCTTGTTCTCCCCCACGTAGGAACTGATCATCTTTTTGACTTGCCGCGTGCGAAGGAGCTTGCCGATCCCCTCATTGTCGATCCCTGCATTGTTGCTGGCAAAGGTCAGGCCCTTGACGCCGCTGTCACGGATTGCGTCGAGGAGGCGCTCAGGAATGCCACAAAGGCCAAAGCCACCCGATGCAATGAGCATGTCGTCACTCAGCACGCCTTCAAGCGCGGCAGCGGCAGTTGGGTAGATCTTGGACACGATCAGGATGCCTCTTTGATGGTTGAGTCTGTTTGTGGTTCATCGACGCGGCAACGAATGCATGCGCCGCTTTGGATGCGTAACCGCTTGGCCGGGGCATGTCACCCGCCGCCTTTTCCTTTGAAGCGAGGCCTTTTTGAGGCTTCGAATCTGTCTTTACGCCCTTGAAATATGGTGCGACGCAGCATGCCAGGAGCCTTCATTTGCACAGATTATGTGCAAATGATCAAAAAATGAGCAACAATGAGTGAAAAATGTGATTGAAAGCGAACAGCGCGGTATTTTTGATGCGCTTTTTGCAAGTTAATATGCGGCATTCGCACTTGCACAATAACGACCATCGCTACATATGACCAATGTGCCTTTCAGGCATCCTCTCCCAAACTTTCAAGCCCGGCCTTCGTGCCGGGCTTTTTTTGGCTCGCTCAATGGTGCTGCCCCCTAAACCAAACATGTCCAAGGGTCTCCGGCTTTCTGGCCAATTGCATTGATGTGCTGGGAAACCTAGCTTGCGGCTAGTCGAGCACAATCAACACGCGCGGTGAGAGGAAATTTGATGGCAGATGCGGACACCCTTTCTGACACTCGTTCTGTGCGGCTTCAGGTCGCGGCCGCGCGTCAGGAGGAATCGGGACAGGGCATTGTTCGCATGCCTCGTTCCGCGTTCCAGCAGCTGGCTATCACCGAGGGCGACGTCGTCCAG
>JBCBNR010000528.1:0-1661 GCA_039821665.1 Pseudomonadota bacterium | reverse complement strand
GACCCGGTGGCGCTGGCGCGCGGTTGGTCGGGGCCCGTCCTGGTTGTACACGGGGATACGGACAGCCAAGTCACATCACAAGATGCGGCCTTGCTGGCCCAAGCCATGCCCCATGCAACCCGCTTGGCACTACCGTCAGCGACCCATATGCTTAAGCCCGAACAGCCGGGTAAACCCATGGCCACCTACCGGGATCCCACCTTGCCGCTGCATCCCGCCCTCCTGCCCGGGATCATCGCCTTCATAGGGGAAAGCACCCCATGCTCGTGATCCTGTCAGGCCCGGTGGGGGTGGGCAAAACACGCACGGGCCGCGCGCTCAGCGCACTGTTGCAAGAGGGTGGCACACCCCACACCCTGGTGGATTTCGATGCGCTGACCTACACCTACCCCCGCGCGCCAGATGATCCATTTGGCACCCGCGTCGCCTTGGTGGGTTTGGCGCATCTTTGGCGTGCTGCAACGGCGACCACCGCCCAAGCGCCCTCACGCCATCTTATCGTGCCCCGCGTGATCGAGGATCGGAGAGAGGCGGAGGCCATTGCAGATGCCACGGATCACGACGCTTTTGCCCTTATCCACCTGACCGCACCCTTGGACGTTTTGCACGCCCGTCTGAGGGCGCGCGAGACGGGCGCGGCGCTTTCATGGCATTTGACGCGCGCAGCGGAACTCGCCAGTTCTCTGCCCACCCCGGGCTTGGAGGGGCATGTTGTCCAGACGGATGCGCACACGCCTCGACAGGTTGCCGCCGAGATACAAAACCGCCTGTCTTTGCGCTAACTAACGCTCGATTTGCTCCACCGGGCCGCCATGCTCGGCCCAGGTGGAGAAGCCCTCGCGCAGATGGGACGCCTCGAACCCCATATCTTGCAAGGTCGCGACCGTCAGGGCCGAGCGCCAGCCGCTGGCGCAATGGAACACGAACTCTTTGTCCTCGCCGAAAATCGGTTTGAAATAGGGACTGTTGGGATCCACCCAAAACTCGATCATGCCGCGTGGGGCGTGAAAGCTGCCGGGGATGGCGCCGCTGCGCGTGCGCTCGCGCGGGTCGCGGATATCGACGACCACCAGATTGGGGTCATCCAGCCGCGCGATCAAATCGGGCGTCTCGACCTCTGTGATGCGCGCGCGCGCCTGCGCCACCATCTCGGCAGATGTGATCTTCAGCGTGTCCATGGCCGTCCCTTCTGTTCACCAACCCCAAGCCTAAGCGCCAGACCGGCCCGGGCCAAGCGAAACAGGCATCTGGACGTCGCAGGTTTGCGATGCCACATGTAGGGCCGCGTCCCAAAGGAGTGAGAGATGTCAAAGCCCCCCCTTGCCCTGATCACCGGTGCGGCCCAAGGTATTGGCCTGGCCTGCGCCACAGCCCTCGCGCAAGATGGGCACCGCCCCATTTTGGTGGACATAAACGCAGACGGGGCCGCCGACGCAGCCCAGGGTCTGGGCGAGGCCGCACTCAGCTATGGTTGCGATATGGGGGATGCCGCCGCGATTTTGGCGCTTTTCGACCGGATCGAGGCCGAGCACCCGCGTCTTCGCCGCTTCGCCCCGCTCCTGCTGGAAGCATTCGACTTTCGAAGCGACAAACGCGCTGCGGATCTGATCACCGCGCTGGATCTGGTTCGTCAACGCGAGCTTGGCGTGGATGCACCCATG
>JBCBNR010000527.1:0-1666 GCA_039821665.1 Pseudomonadota bacterium | reverse complement strand
CCGCCAAAACACCCTTGTCCGACAGGGACAGCCTGAAATTTGGGGTTTGGTCTGTCGGTACTGTGGCATTGGTGTGCGCGGTATGGTCTACGTCCGCGCCCAATGTGGCGTTTAGCCCGCTTTGGACGATCTGCATGATTTGCTTCATGTTTCTGCTTAGTCATCCGGCCCCGTGGGCTGCCGATCGCGCGAGGGGCGCACAGATGATGGCCTTTGAGGAGGACCAAGGACGCGAACGCGACAAAACGCTTTGCGAGGCCAAGGCGCGAGGTGAGTTCGAGCCTTGGGAGACGCCAGCATGAGGGCTGTTGTCCTAACATCGTTGCTTGCGCTTGGCGCCTGCGCGGACATCAAGACCGCGTTGCCGACGGACCCGGCCTTTGACGGCTACCGGCTGGTGATCTCCGAGACGGGGCTGGTTGCGCGCGGTGCCGAGCTGACCGGCCCGGATGGTTTGCGGTGCTCCGCCCCGGTGGAGACGCAAGTGATGACCGCCCGGGTGCGGGGGCAGGGCACGTGCGAGGGCGGCGCGCCCTTCCTTGTCAGCCTGTTTCCCGATCCCCAAGGGGGCGATCCCCTTACGGCGGATTTGGTCGGCGTGGCGGTGGTCGACGGCCGCCAGATCCCCATGCGCATGACCCGCTGAAGGAGCGCGCGAGATGAGAGCATTGGCATATCTAGGTGCAGTCATAGCCTTGGCCGGGTGCGCGGCCACAGACGCAGGGCAAAGCGGTGAGGCTGCGCGCAGCTATACGCTTGCCATTTCTGACAGCAGCCCGTTTCGCGAAACCGTCGTGTTGCGCGGCCCGGATGGTCTGGTTTGCGAAGGCGCTGGGTATGCTGATTTCAACGGACAACTCAAAGGCAAGGGGATGTGCAACTCTGGCCAGCCCTGGACCTATCACCTGCGTTATGTGGGTCAGGACCGGCACGGACCGTTCAACGTGTTTCGGCCAACCTTCCCCTCGCCACGTGTGACCCGTGTGACCGTCGCCGGGGAAGAGGTGGCCGTGCGCGCGCGTCCCCGCATTTCCTTCGGATTGGCGCTAAGCTTTTCGTCAGAACTGCCCAAGGTCCATCACTGATGCATTTGTTCGTTCAAGACAAACTGGCCATTCGGCAACGCCACGGGGTCTATTCCGGGCCGCTGGCCCACACGGCCCTTTTCCAGCGAGAGGGGCGCACAATCCTGTTTTGCGTGCGCGACGTGACCGACACGGTGCAGCGCTGCCATCTGGGGGGGCGGTTCTACGAGGAGGCGCTGTTACAGCGCATCACCCCCCTGATCCCGCAAGGGGGCACCTTTGTGGATGTGGGCGCCAATGTGGGAAACCACGCAATCTATGCCGCCCTTGTGGCAGGTGCTGGCCGCATTGTGCCGTTCGAGCCGAACCCGGCCGCGTTCGAGATTTTGCTCGCCAACATCATGCTCAACGGGTTGGAGGATCGCGCGGACCTTTCGGCCCTGGGCTTCGGCCTGTCGGACGAGGCACAAGGCGGGCTGACCATGTCGTGGCACACCCGCAACCTTGGGGGTGGCAAAATTAAGGGTGAGGGGGGCGATATCTCGGTCAAACGGGGTGATGACCACCTGGCGGAGGTGGATGTGGGTTTCCTGAAGCTCGACACCGAAGGTATGGAAATGGCCGCCCTGGGCCAGGGCGGC
>JBCBNR010000526.1:0-1686 GCA_039821665.1 Pseudomonadota bacterium | reverse complement strand
TCAGTAGGCAAAGGCGACTGATAGGCGGATTGGCCTTGCAGTCGATGTCGCGACCCCAGGTGTTGTGCAAAGCGGGCGCAGGCCAATGTGCGGCCCAAGGGTCTGGTGCGGCAATCATAGACCGGTCTCTCGTCTCACACCGCTGAAGAACTCCATCACCGCCGCCTGATCCTCGCCGCCGAGACCCGCTGCGGTCAGCATCCGGTGAATCTCGCCGCAAAGGGCTGTCATCGGCATGGAGGTGCCGGTCGCGCGCGCAAGGTCGTTCACTGCGTTCAAATCCTTGACCATGTTGTCGATCCGCCCGGTTCGTCGGTAGTCCTTGGCCACAAACCGAGGGAGGTATTCCTGTAACAGAGCGCTGTCGGCCCGCCCGCCCTTTAGCGCCTGTGGGATTTTAGCAGCATCGACACCGGCATCCAGGGCCAGCCGTGTGGCTTCGGCCACGGCGAGAAACCCCAGACCACACAGCACTTGGTTGATCAGCTTGGTTGTCTGGCCCGCACCGGCAGGCCCCATATGGGTGTAGTTTGCAGCCACATGTCGCAACGCGCGGTGGGCCCTGGTCACATCTTCGACCGCACCCCCTGCCATCAGCGTCAATTCCCCGCTCAACGCTTTGGGCGCACCCCCAGACAGGGGGCTATCGACCCAGGCGAGACCTTGCTCCTGCGCCTTTTGGGCAAAGGTCCGGGTTGCCTCCGGGTCGATCGAGGACATGTCGATGATCAGGGTGCCTTTGGCGGCACCCTCCGCAATGCCGTCTGTGCCAAAGGCCGCAAGACCGACAATATGTGCCGCGTTGAGCGAGGTGATGACAAATTCATTGCCCACGGCGGCCTGGGCTGCGGTGCTGGCGGCGGTCGCACCTTTGTCGACCAAGGCGGCCACCTTCTCGGGGTCAAGGTCGAAAACGGTCAGCGTGTTCCCAGTGTCCAACAGACGCGCGCCAATGGCCCCGCCCATGGCTCCTGCGCCGACCAGACCTATCCGCTCTGCCATGACACTGTTCTCCTTGCTTTGCCGGTTGATCGCCCGAAGGTCGGTGTGCCGGGTGTTGCGACGCTTAGGCCCGAAACCGTTGGCGCGACACGGCCACCTTTCGGTGCTCAGTCGACACCGTTTGGTGATCTGATCACCGTTGCCCCTGCGCAGTGGCACCCCATCTCGATGGTCCGATGAGGGGGTAGATATACCCGGCTGTCCCAAATGTTACAGATAACATGTTATCGATAACATTCCTTGTCAAGCGATGAGTTTTGGGCAATCGCGCCCTCGCCCAACAGGTCCGCGCGGCGCGGATGGCCCAGGGACAGCGCGCCCCCTGCGCCCGCAGCTTTGAGCCAATTTTGCAAATTGTGAACCAGTTCGCAGAACTGCCCGTGGATATGGCGCACACCAGGCCCATCAACTGGATCAAGCCAAGAGGTGCACCATGTCTACCCCAACGTCAGCCAGCTATGGCGTCTTCGTGCAAAGCGTGTTCGCTGCAGAGGATAAGTTTTACGCCACCATCAAAGCGGAGGTGGGTCTCGACATCTGGCTCACATCCACCAACCAAACCCTCGCGCCCGATGCGTTCAAGGACACCATGATTGGTACGGGCCATGTGACACCCGGCATGGTGACCGCAGCCGGCACTTACCTTATCGAGATCAGCAACGCTGTCACCGCCTATGGCGAAGG
>JBCBNR010000525.1:0-1691 GCA_039821665.1 Pseudomonadota bacterium | reverse complement strand
CTTTGACCGTGTCATACATGTGCCACTGCCAGCTGTCCGGCCCCATGTTGGACAGCGAGGCCGCGATGCCGCCCTGGGCCGCCACGGTGTGCGAGCGTGTGGGGAACACCTTGGTCACGCACGCGGTACGCAACCCCTGCTCTGCCATGCCCAGGGTTGCGCGCAGGCCAGAGCCGCCCGCACCCACCACCACAACGTCATAGGTGTGGTCGATATAGTCGTAAGCTGCGGTCATGGGTGGTCTCCTCAGGCCGCGAAGGCGATTTTGAGAATGGCAAACGCGCCCGCCAAACCGGTGGCGGCGCAAAAGAAGGTGTTGCCCAAAAGGGCCGCGGTGCGCGCAAGCGGCGCGTGCACATAATCCTCGATCACCGTCTGAAGGCCCTGCATCAAGTGGTGCGCCGTCACCAACACGAAGAGAACGCCAACAAGCGCGTGGAACGGGTTTGCATAGAGCGCTTGAAGGCCACTTGCCCCCCCGCCGACGGCCCCGGCAAAGGGAAACACGAACAGCGGGGTCAGCGGGATCAACGCCACCGAGGTGATGCGGTGCGTCCACCAATGGCCCACCCCTTCCTTGGCGGAGCCCAGGCCAGAGACACGGCGACGGTCGGTAAGAAAGTCCATGTGTCCGCTCCTTTACACAAACGCAACGATGAGGGTCAGGATACTGGCCACGGCGGTGAACCCAAGGATCGCCATGGAGGATTTTTGGATGAAATCCATGTCAAAGCCTTTGCCCATGTCCCAGATCAGGTGGCGCAGGCCGGTGCCAAAATGGTACCAGCAGGCGATCATCGATCCGAAAAGGATCAGCGCCCATAGCCACCAGCCGCTTAGGCGCACGGTCTCGCCGCCCGCATCCGTGCCAGAGGCGTGCAGCAGGATCATCACCAGCACCAAAAAGCCCACGGCCATGCCCGCACCGGTGATGCGGTGCAGGATCGACATGATCGAGTTGATCTGCGGGCGATAGATCGTCAGGTGGGGTGAAAGCGGGCGGTTGCCCCGGTTCACGTCTGCCATGGTTCCTCCAACACGCGTTTGCGCACTACGGTATACATAGGACCCTACCGCAGTGCAGAAAGCTGGCTCAATGGTCTAAAGGGTGTTCGCGACACTTGACCTCAGGCTTGTGATCACTGCAAAAATTTTTGTGATCACAAAAATCACGAAAGTGTAAAGCTAGACTGTCACTGGGCAAAGCACCCAAAGGTCGAGGTCCAACAAAACATCGCTGAGATAGCCGCCATCTTCGTCGCGCAGCGCGCCCGCGGCGCCTTTTGTGGCCACCAGGCGCAAGCGAAGCGCGCCGATATTGGGCTGATCGGTCTCGGCCACGTCCAAAACCTCGCTCCAGGCGCGCACGGTGTCCCCAGCGAAGGCGGGGTTTACATGGGCACCCGCATTTAGGCCAACAATCATCTGCGCGTTCGCCAACCCGTTGAAGCTCAGCGCCCGCGCAAGGCTTATGATATGCCCGCCATAGATCAGGCGACGGCCGTCAGGACGGTGGGTTGCATCGAAATGCACCTTGGCGGTGTTCTGCCACAGGCGGGTCGCCATCATATGTTCGGCCTCTTCCAAGGTCGTGCCGTCCACATGATCGATGATCTCGCCTGTGGCAGAACACCGCCAAGGTGCATTTCGATGCAACCCACCGTCCTGACGGCCGTCGCCTGATCTATGGC
>JBCBNR010000524.1:0-1704 GCA_039821665.1 Pseudomonadota bacterium | reverse complement strand
ATCGCGCGGATAAGCTGCAATACGGGTTTGGCCATGGCATCGCGGCCCTGCTGACAGCCCTTGCCTTGGTCATCCTGTTCGACCGATTGGGGCTGCTTTAGGCCGATGTTCACGACACTATTCGCCAATCTCAGAGACGCAAAACTGCCCGTCTCGCTGCGCGAATATCTGACCTTGATCGAAGCGGTCGCGCGGGACATCGCGCGCTATGACATCGACGGGTTCTACTATCTGGCCCGCGCTGCCCTGATCAAGGACGAGCGGCACCTGGACCGGTTCGACCAGGTCTTCGCCAAAACATTCGAAGGGCTTGAAGGTGTCACCGTCGCGCACATGCTCGAACAGGCCGAGATCCCGCCAGAATGGGTGCAAAAGCTGGCGGAGAAGCACCTACGCCCCGAGGAACGCGCCGAGATCGAGGCGCTAGGGGGCTTTGACAAACTGATGGAGACCCTGCGCCAGCGATTGGCCGAGCAGGAGAAACGGCACCAGGGCGGCTCGAAATGGATCGGGACCGCGGGCACCTCGCCCTTTGGGGCCTATGGCTACAACCCAGAAGGCGTGCGCATCGGCCAGGACGGCTCGCGCCACCAGCGGGCGGTGAAGGTCTGGGACAAACGCGCCTTTCGCAATCTTGATGACAGCGTGGAGCTGGGCACACGCAACATCAAAGTGGCCCTCAAACGTCTGCGCCGCTGGGCCCGCGATGGCGCGGCAGAGGAATTGGACCTGGACGGCACCATCAGGGCCACGGCCGAGCAAGGTTACCTTGATGTGCAGACCCGCCCCGAGCGGCGCAATGCGGTCAAAGTGCTGTTGTTTTTGGATGTGGGCGGGTCGATGGACCCGTATGTGAAACTGGTGGAAGAGCTGTTCTCGGCAGCGCGCGCCGAGTTCAAACATCTTGAACACTTCTACTTTCACAACTGTCTTTACGAGGGGGTCTGGCGCGACAATGCCAGGCGCTGGGACCAGCAGACCCCCACCTGGGAGGTGCTGCGGACCTATGGGCCAGACTACAAGGTGATTTTTGTCGGCGATGCGTCCATGTCGCCCTATGAGATTGCCTATCCCGGCGGGGCATCCGAGCATTGGAATGCGGAGGCCGGTCAGGTCTGGCTGGGGCGCGTGCGCGAAAAATGGCCCGCCGCTGTGTGGATCAACCCGGTCAAGCAAAGCGCCTGGGGCTACACCCATTCCATCTCGATGATCGCGCAGATCTTTGAGGACGCGATGTTTCCCATGACATTGGATGGGATCGGCAATGCCGTAAAATCCCTGGGCCGTTGAGGGCGAGCGGGTCCCTGGGGCCATCGAGGCCCCAGCCCCCCGCGCTGCCGCGTGCCCTTTTTGACGCATAGCGCCTATGGGGTCCGTTGGGGCGGTACTAAGATGCGGCTTAAGGGCCAAACTGCCCCTAAACACGCGTCATTCAGGATGGGGTGATAAGCTGCGTCCGCGTCAAGGCCGCTCGCGGCACATTCGTTTGCTTGGACCTTGACCCGGCCCCAACTCAGCTGGGTTTTGGAAGCAAGCGCATCCCCGCTTTGCCGCTTTCCTTCCTCTGTTGCACCGCTTATAAGCCCGCGAGGAGCTTCTGACGCACCCCAAAAGTCGGAACAACAAGGGCAGATTAGACAACCATGCTGGGCGTACTTTCTGGGATGCTGTCGGCCGATATGGCCATCGATTTGGGCACGGCCA
>JBCBNR010000523.1:0-1707 GCA_039821665.1 Pseudomonadota bacterium | reverse complement strand
CAACCTCTTCTTCTACAGCTACACCTTCTACACCGCGCTCCGCGTCTGGCTGCTCGCCCGGCGCGGCCGGCAGGCGGCGCGAAAGCACCACGACCGAGGGGCTGGAAGAGCGGCTCCTGGACGAGCGCAAGCCCAAAGAGGATCGGTGGCACAGCCAACAGGCGGTTCCATGCCACCTCCCACAGGCCCAGGGCGATGTTCAGGGCAACAAGGATCAGCCCCAGCAGCGCCGCAATGCCCGGCCACACCAGCGAGATGCTGCCCATAGCCGCGATCAGGCTCAGCGCATTGGCCAGGTGCAGCCAGCGCAGCGCGCCGACCTGAAGATAGGCTTGGGCCGCCGAAAACAGCGTGGCCGC
Organism: Pseudomonadota bacterium; assembly: GCA_039821665.1. Classification (GTDB taxonomy): domain Bacteria; phylum Pseudomonadota; class Alphaproteobacteria; order Rhodobacterales; family Rhodobacteraceae; genus CANLSM01. Next base: position 1,348 of record JBCBNR010000523.1, on the reverse strand, counting down.
AAAGACAAAGGCCGCGATTAGAACGCCAATCAGAAGGACAATCATGCGCGGCGCTTTTCGATATGGGTGAGGGCCATGGAGGCCAAGACAAGGGCGGTGAAGACGTAAAGACCATAGGCGGTCTCGACCTTGCCGATGCCCACGCCCTTGGTCACCACGATGTAGACGGCGATTAGGAACACATCCGCCATGGCCAGCTTGCCCAAGATCTCCACCAGCGGCAGGGCGCGGGGTTTGAGCAAGCGGAATTGCAGGGCCGAGAGCGCAAGGGTCTTGAGCACCGGGGCCACCATGGCAAAGAGCGCAACAAGGAGGGCAAGCGCCCGGTCGCTTTGCCACAGGGACTGCACGCCCGACAGGATCGAAATTTCGTCGCGCCCGAACAGTGGCAGCAACCGGGCCGTGGCCAAGGGCAGGAACCAACTTACCGGAAAGAGGATCAAGAGGGCCAAGTTCGCGAGTTTCAAGCTCATGGCAGCAAAGGGGCAAGCGTGGCTTGGGGCCGTTGAGGCCCCTGCGCCCCGCGCTGCCGCATGCCCTTGGCCTGTGCTGTGACAGCCAGGGTCGGTGGCGTTTGGGGTCGCCCAGAACCCCAGCCCGGATGCGGTTTGGCCCTGGGTCTGTCGTCAGCATGCGTGAGCACGGGCAAAGCCCAGGGCGCTGGCCTGAAGACCCCAGCGCTGTGGTCGCGCTTGAGGAGCTGCGGGACCCAAAGCCCGCCCTTGCCCGGGCGTCCCGGGCCAAAAAAGCGTGCAGCCGACGCCAAGCGCTGGGATTTTGGGCCACGCCGCAGGCGGTGCGTGCGCGGTACCTGCGCCGCTGACCGCGCGCAGGGCCCCATCAACCGGCAGATCAGCCCTGCGCACGCGCGGGGCGCGCAGCACTTGGGACCGGATCCGATGCAAATGGCTTGGTTGGTCTCGGCGCGGCGCGTCACCCGGTGCCCCTCACCGAACCGCCTCGATCGGGCCCTGGGCGGAGCCGTGCAGAAACTGATCGAGATAGGGGTTGCCCGAATGCTCCAACTGCGCGATCGGCCCCTGCCATTGGACATGGCCCGCATGGAGCATCAGCACCTTGTCGGCAATCGCGCGCACCGACGTCATGTCATGAGTGATGGTCATGGCCGTCGCCCCCATTTCCACCACGATCTCGCGGATCAATTCGTTGATCACACCCGACATGATCGGGTCGAGGCCCGTGGTCGGCTCGTCGAAAAAGATAATCTCGGGCTCGGCGGCAATGGCGCGCGCCAGGCCCACGCGCTTTTGCATGCCGCCCGACAGCTCCGCTGGATACTGGTCGGCAACATCGGGGCTCAGCCCCACCCGGCGCAGCTTTTCAATGG
>JBCBNR010000522.1:0-1709 GCA_039821665.1 Pseudomonadota bacterium | reverse complement strand
TCCTAGGACAGAGGAGTTGTTGATGATCCGCCCGTGCCCTTGTGCACGCATGGCCGGCAGCACCTCGTTGATCAATTGCCACTGGCCGAACAGGTTTGTCTCGTAGATCGCGCGCATGGCATCCCGGGGTATGTCCTCGACCAAGCCGGGAATGCCGTAGGCGCCGTTGTTGAACAGGGCCGTCAGGGTGCCGCCTGTGCGGCTGAGCGCCTCGGCCGCGCCCTCGCGCACGCTCTGCTCGCTGTCATAGTCGAGCACGAAGCTTTCCAACCCCTCGCTCCCCAGCCGGTCGCAATCCGTCTGGCTGCGGCAGGTCGCAAAAACGCGCCACCCGCGTTTGTGCAAGGTTTGGGCCGCGTGCAGGCCAATGCCGGACGAACAGCCCGTGATCAGAATGGATTTTTGTGCCATGGGACCCCTGCCTTACCGTTGCAGACTGTCCGTATCCACGATCCGGGCCAGCAGCAACAGCCCCATGATCGCAGCACCCGCTGCAAACCCGCCCAAATGCGCCCAATAAGCCACCGCCCCCTCCATCGTGCCCAGGGACATCAGTCCCATGGTCAGCTGAAACGCAAGCCAGCCGATCAGCAGCGCCATCACCGGCACCTCCCACGGCAAGACGATGACCCAAAACAGGGCCAGACGCAGCCGGTCATGGGGAAAGGCCACAAGATAGGCCCCCATCAACCCCGACACCGCGCCCGAGGCCCCGATGATCGGCACCACCGCCGAAGGATCGGCCCAGGTCTGGGCCAGGGCGGCGATCAGCCCGCAGACAAGCCACATCAGGGCCAAGCCATAGGCGCTCAAGATCCGCTCGATATCCGGGCCGAAGAACCACAGAAACAAAAGATTGCCCGCCAAATGAATGACGGAACCGTGGAGAAACGCATAGGTGACCAGCGTGTGCACCATCTCGCCTGCGGCCACATTCGCAGGGATCACCGCCCCGCGCATGATGGTGTAGAAATTGCCCACAGGGTCCAGCGCCTGACCCAGATAGATCACCACGCAGGTCACCAGAATGGAATAGGTGGCATAGGGCTGAAAGGTCTTGGCCAGTGGCGGGCGCTCGTAGGTCATGACCCACAAGGTGGGCAGCTTGTCCCAGGCGCGCAAGGAGAATTCCACGCTTTGTGCGCTGGACGGCTTTCAGCCCATGTCATACACTATATCTATGGCTGACACGACCGACACCCCCGAGATGAACCCCCCGCTGAATGTCTCCGAGCCGCTGCGCCGGGCCTTGGGAGAGCGGTATCTGACCTATGCGCTGTCCACGATCATGCACCGCGCGCTGCCCGATGCGCGCGATGGGCTGAAACCTGTGCACCGGCGTATTCTGTTCGTGATGAACCAGTTGGGCCTGAACCCCACCGGCGCCTACCTAAAATGCGCAAAAATCTCGGGCGATACGATGGGGGATTTCCACCCCCACGGGAACCAGGCCATCTATGACGCGCTTGCGCGGATGGCCCAGGATTTCAACATGCGCTACCCGTTGGTGGACGGGCAGGGTAATTTCGGCAACATCGATGGCGATGGCCCAGCGGCGGAGCGGTATACCGAGGCGCGCATGACCCAAGCCTCGGTCGCGCTGATGGATGGGCTGGCCGAGAATGCGGTGGACTACCGGCCCAATTATGACGGTCGCAAAGAAGAGCCCGAGGTGCTGCCGGCCACCTTTCCCAACCTTTTGGCCAATG
>JBCBNR010000521.1:0-1716 GCA_039821665.1 Pseudomonadota bacterium | reverse complement strand
GACCTGAGACAAAAGCGGGCCAAGCAACACCGGTATATGGGGCGCGCTTTGATCCATCCCTCACCCTCATCCAGACCGGGGTAGCGCATCCAACAGCGCAAAGGGATCGTTTTCACTGGGCTGTTCGCCCAGCCAATCGTCGATGGCCGCCATATCAGCGGAATAGGCCGAAGGCTCCCAAATCTGAAACTTGTCGCCCATGCCGGCAAAGGTCGCCTCGCCCGCCACGCCGATCATTTCGCGCAGCCGCGGGCTTAGGACCATGCGCCCGTTTTCGTCCACCTGGGCATAGACCGATTGGGTGTTGAGCATCCGCTCCAAGATCTCGCGTTCGCGGCTGTAGCGTGGGAGGGCCGAGACCATGTCATCGACCTCCTCCATCGACCGCATGGAGTAGCCTTCCAGGCATTTGCGCCCTTTGCGACCGTAGACCAGCACGAGGTTTGGGTTGGCGCCGGGGCTCCAATCCGGGTCCCCTTCTTCGAGGACACGGCGAAACGGGGCTGGGATCGAGACCCTGCCCTTTGCATCCACCTTGTGGTTCGATTCACCTCGAAACCGACGTCCCAACCTGCCCTCTTTCCTCTTGCCCCCTCGAACGGAAAAGGGCGGCTCGTGTCAGCCCGCACGAACCGCCCTGTCCCTCGAAAGGGTGCTCCGGGGAAACGCTTGGCCTGCTCTGCCTGCGCGCCGGCGCGTTTTGTCAAAGAAGGCGGGCTGCCTGTATGAAACCTGCGTTTCTTATTTTTGGGTGCGCGTTTGCGCTTATGAAGTCGATTGACCCGTCTGCCTTTGACGATATGAGGTATTACATGGGATTTTATGGAAATCAATGGAAATGTTGTGCACAGATGGGAAATGATGGGCCACACGGGCACCAGAAGGGTAAGAACCGCAAGATATAGTGGTGTATTGACGTCATACACCCAAATGACCACCTCCCAGTATTGCCCGAGGGCCAAAGTTTTTTCGGTGCGCCCTATTTTTCCACCGAGTTATCCACAGAAGCATACCGAAACCAAGGGAACAATGCCCTAAAACGCAAACCGTCCCACGGTTTCCCATGGGACGGTGTTTGGCGGATCCTTTGCTTCAGAACATGGGATCGACCGCGAACACGCTTGGAACCAAAGACACCGCTAGATCGTCCAGATGCGCCTCACCGCTGTCGTTGCGTACATCCTGATCGATCTCAGCTGTGCTCTGAGGGCCGGTCTCTGCCATCACGCCAACACTGCTGGCCAGCGTCTGAGCTTGGTTGAAGCGGCTCATCAGATCCTGGATCTCGAAATTGCCCAGCCTGTCCTGAGCCTCGTCATAGGATGTCTGATGGTTGGCAAACCGATCATGGCTGGCAAACTCGAACGTGTCTTGTGCGTACAGTCCTGCTGCGTCCACCATCTCTTCGACCTCTTCGACCATCACTGTGGGCATTGCTTTATCTCCGATGTTAGGGGGCGGTGTTGCCCGGTTCTGAACATCTGACGCGCCCGCTTTGCGATCGGTTCAAAGAGATTTCGAGAAAATCTGCGGATGGTCTGTAAGCCGGATTCTGTTCCAGGGGCGGACCCCCTTCGATGACCATTCCTCTGGGCCGACGGTTGCCCGGCGGCTCTAGCAGCCAACCCGGACCTGCTGGGGGTAGAGCGCCCCCGCGGTTGCCCGCACGCGATCCCTATTTGGCCTTGCTCCCAGTGGGGCTTGCCGTGCCGGTCC
>JBCBNR010000520.1:0-1718 GCA_039821665.1 Pseudomonadota bacterium | reverse complement strand
GTTTCGAGGCCGATGACATCATCGCCACCTATGCGCGCGAAGCCCGCGAGGCAGGCGGACGGGTGACGATCATCAGCTCGGACAAAGACCTGATGCAGCTTGTGGGCGGCGGGGTCGAGATGTTCGATGCCATGAAAAACACCCGCCTTGGCCCGGAGGAGGTGGAGGGTAAGTTCGGCGTTGGTCCCGATCGGGTGATCGACGTACAAGCCCTGGCCGGGGACAGCGTGGACAATGTGCCCGGCGCGCCCGGGATCGGGGTCAAAACGGCGGCCCTTTTGATCAACGAGTTTGGCGATCTGGACAGCTTGCTTGCCCGGGCAGAGGAGATCAAACAGCCCAAACGTCGCCAGACCCTGATAGATCATGCGGATCAAATCAGGCTGAGCCGCGATTTGGTGACCCTAGACCAGAACACCCCTGATCTGGACGCGTTGGAGACGTTGGAGGTGCGCGAGCCGATCGCGGAGGACCTGATGGGGTTCTTGAGCCTGATGGAGTTTCGCACGCTCACCAAGCGCGTGTCGGACAAGTTGGGCGTAGAGGCCCCGGTTGTGAGCGTGGACGGGGGCGCCTCCGCAGGGGCATCGAGCCCCTCCGAAGGCGGCGCGGACACAGCCGCGCTGACCGCGGCCATCGATCCTGCGCGTTATCAGACCATCCGCGATTGCGACGCGCTGGCCCCATGGCTGGCCCGTATTGCCGAGCGCGGGTACGTGGCCGTGGACACCGAAACCACGGGCCTGGATGAGATGCGCGCCGATCTGGTGGGCATATGTCTGTGCGTGGACGAGGGTGAGGCGTGTTACCTGCCGCTGGCCCACCGGGCCGGCGAGGGAGATCTTCTGGGCGGTGGAGACCTGGCCGACGGGCAAATGCCCCTCGACGCGGCGCTAAGCGCGCTCAAACCGGTTTTGGAGGATCCGGCGATCCTCAAGATCGGGCAGAACATGAAGTATGACCTTAAGATCCTCGCGCGCTATGGCATCAACGTGGCCCCTATCGCCGACACGATGTTGATGAGCTATGCGGCCCACGCGGGCCTGCACAACCACGGGATGGACGCCCTGGCCGAGCGGTATTTGGGCCACACGCCCATCCCCATCAAAACCCTGCTGGGCACTGGCAAGAGCCAGAAAACATTCGACCAAGTGCCTATCGACGAGGCCACGAAATACGCCGCTGAAGACGCGGACATCACCTTGCGCCTGTGGAAGCTGTTCGCACCCAAACTGCACGGGGTGCAGGTGACCACGGTGTATGAGACGTTGGAACGCCCCTTGGTGCCGGTGCTGGCCGAGATGGAGATGACCGGCATCAAAGTGGACCGGGATCATCTGTCGCGCATGTCCAACGCGTTTGCCCAGAAAATGGCGGAGTTGGAAGCGGATATTCACGCGCTCGCAGGCAGGCCCTTCAACGTGGGCTCGCCAAAACAGCTGGGTGAGATCCTGTTTGACGAGATGAGCCTGGAGGGGGGCAAAAAGGGCAAGACCGGGGCCTATGCCACCGGGGCCGATGTACTGGAGACGCTCGCCGCCCAAGGCCATGACCTGCCGGCCCGGGTGCTCGACTGGCGGCAGCTCTCAAAGCTTAAATCGACCTACACGGATGCGTTGCAAGAACACATTCATCCACAGACGGGCCGGGTTCACACGTCCTATGCGATTGCCGGGGCGAGCACGGGGCGTCTTGCCTCCACCGATCCGAATTTGCAG
>JBCBNR010000519.1:0-1727 GCA_039821665.1 Pseudomonadota bacterium | reverse complement strand
GCCTTCGAGAAAGGCCGCCCACCCCCGCCACTGCCCAACGGAGAGGCAGAACGCAAATCGCTCATTAAGTCCCGCGTGGCTAATTGCGCCCCAATATTGGCCCCATCGAGGACCGAACCATCGGGCCGCAACACCAGGGCGCCCGCACTGATGCACCGTGCGGCCAGTGGAATATCACTGGTCACACACAGATCACGCGCGCCAATGCGCTCGGCGATATAGTTGTCCGCCGCATCGGCCCCTTGGCTGACAGTGACGTACGAGACCCGATCCTGGGGGATCGGCCGCACCCCACCGTCGGACACAAAAACTACCTCCACCGGATGGCGCGCGGCCACCCGCAGCACCTCGCCTTTCACCGGGCAAGCATCCGCATCCACATAGAGGGTGGGCACAGGCTCTAAGCGGCCAGATCGCCGGCGAGGGCCGCATCGATCAAGGCCACGCTCTCCTCGACACCATAAAGGGCCACGAACCCGCCAAAACGCGGGCCTTGGCTGGCACCCAAGAGCACCTCGTAAATGGCTTTGAACCACTCTCGCAAGGGCTCGAACCCGTGCTCTTTGCCCACCGCAAACACCAGGCTTTGCAAGCTCTCCGCATCCCGCTCGACCGCGCGGTCCAGGCGCGTGCGCAAATCCTCAAGCGCTGCGCGCTCTTGCTCATTGGGCGCGCGGTAGGTCTTTGCGGGTTTCACAAAGTCCTGATAGTACCGCACCGCCCCTTCGGCGGCCTTGTCCAGATCCGGGTGGCTCTCAGGGGTGGCCCCAGGCGCATAGCGGCGGATAAAGCCCCACAACGTCTCTTTGGTTTCCGCACCCGCCGCAGAGGCAAGGTTCAACAACATCGAAAACGGCACCTCCAGGGTCGAAGTGGGCGCCTGCCCCCCATGGATGTGCCAAACAGGGTTGGCCAATTGTGGCCCAATTTCTTGACCCGGGTAGGCCCGCAACTGTTGATGGTACTCATCCACCGCTTTGGGGATCACATCAAAATGCAGCCGCTTTGCGGTTTTGGGCTTTTGATACATGAAATAGGACAGGCTCTCTGGCCCTGCATAGCGCAGCCACTGATCCATCGAGATGCCGTTGCCTGTGGATTTCGAGATCTTTTGCCCGCCTTCATCTAAGAACAACTCGTACGAAAAGTGGTTGGGCGCCCGCCCGCCCAGGATCTTGCAGATCGCATCGTAGATCTTTTCGTTGGTGGCGTGCTCTTTGCCGTACATCTCGAAATCAACACCGAGGGCCGCCCAGCGCGCGCCGAAATCCGGCTTCCATTGCAGCTTCACATGGCCCCCCGTCACAGGGAGGGTCACGTCCGTGCCGTCCTCATCCTCGAACGTCACCGTGCCAAGCGCGCCATCCACATCCTTCATCGGCACATAGAGCACCCGGCCCGTGCTGGGCGAGATCGGCAGAAACGGCGAATAGGTCTCTCGCCGCTCCTCGCGCAGGCTGGGCAGCATAACCTCCATGATCTGGTCGTACCGCTCTGCCGCGCGCAGCAACACCTCGTCATACTGACCCGAGCGATAATACTCGGTGGCAGAGTAGAACTCGTATTGAAAGCCAAACCGGTCCAGAAAGGCGCGCAGCTTTGCGTTGTTGTGCGCGCCAAAGCTGTCATGGGTCCCAAACGGGTCCGGCACAGCACTCAGCGGGCGCTGCATATGCTCGGCCAGCATCTCAGGGTCGGGCACGTTGTCAGGTACTTTGCGCATCCCA
>JBCBNR010000518.1:0-1727 GCA_039821665.1 Pseudomonadota bacterium | reverse complement strand
ACGAGCAGGTCCGGCTCGGGCATGCCCGCGGTGTAGAGCGACGCCTCGATCGCGTCCTCATAGTCGTCCTTGTCCATCTCGCGGTCGTAGGGATGGTCGGGGTTCAGGATGTCGTCCTTGTCCCCATCCTCGATAGCCTTTCGGACGGACTTTGGGGCGTCTTTTTCGAAAAACTGGGTGATGGCGCCGTCAAAGGGCTTTGGGAACGTGGTCATTGGGCAAGTTTAGGCGGCTTTTGGGGCGGAGGGAAGCGGGGTGCGTGCGCGGGGGCGGTGGCCGCGATATCCAAGGATATCGCCGGGGCGCGAGCGCCCCACCCCCTGCCCCTGGCAGGGGGATGGCCACCTTGTGGCGGCGCTTTATTTCAGGCGTGCGCGCACCCGGTCCACGGCGGCTGCAACCTCCGTCATTTGGGTGTGGTGCGGCATATGGCCGACACCGGGCAACCGGCGATAGCCCGCACCGGGGATCTGAAGGGCTGTTTTGTCCGAATGGATGTCGATAGGCACGGACCCATCTTCGGTGCCATGGACGATCTCCACGGGCATCTCGAAGCTGGGATACAGCGGGACAAGGGTGCGGATATGGGCCTTGAGCGCCAGCAGGTCCTTTGCGTTCTGGCGCAAGGTCGCTGGCCGCAAGGATAGGTCCGCATTGATCTTCTGGGCATAGTTCGCGGGTGCCGTCTCGGGGGCAAAAACGGATGTAATCGCCGCCGTCACCCGCCCCTTGCCCGCAAGCGCGGGGGCGACCCGGTTGAAGACGGGGCCGATCACCGGGTTGGCGGAAAAGCTGTAGATATTGCCCAAGCCCCCCTCCCATACCTGGCTGGGGGCTGCCAGCAGCACAAGGCCCGCCACCTCGTCCGCAAAGCGTGCGGCCCAGGCCAGGGCCACCGAGCCGCCAAAGGAATGGCCGACCAGGATCGGCCGCTCTATCCCCAAGGCGCGGGCCGCGTTGCGCATTGCCGTGGCTTGGTCATAGATCGAATGGGGATCACCCGGTGCAGGGTCGGAAAACCCCATGCCGGGCCGGTCCATCACCAGCACGGGCGAGGGGGCAAGCGCTGTCACCGGGCCGATCATCCAGTCGCGCAAATTGCCGCTGGCCCCGTGGATCGCGATGACCCCAGGGCCGGTGCCCGCAACCCGTTGGTAATGCACTTGCCGCCCGTCCAAGCGCAGCATCTGCCCCGAGGGCGTCAACGTCTCACCCATGGCACAGCCCCCCAAAACAGCCGCCCCGCCCAACAAAAAGGCCCTGCGATCAAGCGCAGATGCGCGCCGCATCGAAGGGCGTGGTTTGATAAATTTGGTTGATCCAATTGCCATATAAAAGATGTCCGTGACTGCGCCATCTGTTCTCGGGCGCGCGGTTGGGGTCGTCGTTGGGATAATAGTTCACAGGCAAGCTGACAGGGCTGCCTTGGCTGACATCCCTGTCATACTCACCCTTGAGGGTGTTGCTGTCGTATTCAAGGTGGTTGAACATATAGAGCGCCCGGTGCCCGGGGTCGTCCACCAGGCAGGCGCCCACCTGGTCCGAGGACATCAGAACATGAAGGCCCGCTGCGTGTTCGATGTCAGCGCTGCGCATCTCGGTCCAGCGGCTGACGGGCACAACGAAATCATCTGAAAAACCGCGCAGGTAGGGCGAGGCAGGGGCCAAGTTGCGATGGCGAAAACAGCCAAAAGCTTTGGCCTCCAACATGTCTTTGTGCACGCCAT
>JBCBNR010000517.1:0-1735 GCA_039821665.1 Pseudomonadota bacterium | reverse complement strand
CGTCTTCTCGGTGCAATACCACCCCGAGGCGAGCCCCGGCCCCCAAGACAGCTATTACCTGTTCGAGCAGTTCGCCGAGGCGATGGCCGCGCGATCAGGCTAGGCCCAGCACCTTAAAACGCGATGCGAGCGCCGATCAGTTCATGATCTGACAGATACTCCCCACGCTCGGACACCGCTGCGCGCACAAACGGGTCGGACGCGGCCAATTTGCGCGTCAGAACCCAATCGAGAATGTGCAGCGGATAGCGCACCGGCAGACCCGGGGCCGCCCGGGTGGTCATCTCGCCGGTATTGGTCTGGGTCCAGGAAAAGCCAGCCTTGCGAAAGGCGGTGAAGCTCGGCTCCACCCGCTCGGGATGGGCGATGATGTCGCGCCCAGAATAGCCTTCGGCGACAAAGCCGTTGGTGTTCAGATCGCCACCGATGATTGCGGGCCCATCCCCATAGGCCGCGTCCAACGCGCCCAAAAGGCGTTGGGTTTGTGCATGGCGCAAGGCAGCGTCGCTTCTGCTTTCGTAATGGGCAGAGGCCAAGGTGATCGGGCCCTGCGGCCCGGCCACCTGGGCCGCGATGGCCATGCGTCCGCCCACCCGATACTGCCCGTCCTTTTGGATATCATCAAACCACAACCCACCCTCATCCAGCGGGATCATCCTCGGATTGAGCAGCTCAAAGCGGCTGAGGATTGCATTGCCGTGAAACCCTTGCTCGTTGGGCACGCCTTCGAAGCACGACGTCTCAAAGGCGTTGCCGGTGCCAAGCTCGACAAACTCAACGCCATAGACGTAGCCCATGCCCAAAAGCTGGGCGAGGTCGCGTGTTGTATGCCTTTGGCCCGAGCGGGCCATACCCCAATCCATCTCGGTCGCAAGGACAATGTCGGCCCCCGCTTGAACCAGGCGTTTGGCGCTGTCCTCCACCCGTTTGCACCGCTCAAGGTTCCAAGCAGCGACCGTCAGCGACGGGCCAAGGGTCGCGGGCTCAGGCGCTTGCGAACACTCGACCTCGCCCAGGCAGGGCCACTCTTGCAAAAACCTCTGATGCGCGTCCTGGTCGCCCCCGTGACGCGCTGCATCGTCTCGGGCCTCTTGCGAGATGGGGCTCAGGCGTTGGGTGGTGTGAGAGACAGGCGTGCGCATGGGCATGCTCCGATTTCGGACCGGCGGTCTTTCATGCCTAGCGCATAAGGGTGACAGGTCTGCGACCCTTGCCGAAAATCTGCGGGTCAATCCACCCGGCGCGCGGGGCTGCCTGCGTAGACGCCAGGCTCTCGCAGGTCTTCGACCGCGACGGCACCAGCCCCCAGGGTGACCCCATCAGCAAGGGTCACTTGGGCCACGACACTTGCATTGACCCCGATAAAACAGCCCTTGCCGACGCGCGCGCCCCCGGCGAGGACAGCGCCGGGCGAGACATGAACAAAATCATCCACCTGCGCGTCATGCTCTACCACTGCGGCCGAGCCGATGATCACCCCTTTGCCCAGGCGCGCGGCCCAATTGACCACCGCACCCGCCAAGACCACGCTGCCAGCACCCAGTTCCTCTTGCGTCACCAGATGGGCCCGATGGGAGGTATAGGTGGTGATGTGCAGGCCCAGCGCTTCGGCCCGGGCCTGTAAGCGCGCGCGCACGCCGTTGTTGCCCACGGTCACCAGTACCTGGGCGTCGCGAATATCCTCCACCCGTTCAAAGCCCACCTCATGGCCATCGATGGTGCTGCCAAGCTCGTG
>JBCBNR010000516.1:0-1746 GCA_039821665.1 Pseudomonadota bacterium | reverse complement strand
AAACTTGCGGTCCCGCGCCTCTGAAAAGGGCTGGTAGAACGCCTCCATATGGGCCGCAGAGGTGTTGCGCGTGGCATGGTCGCTCATGCGCAACAGGGTCAACTCGATCTGCAACGGCGTGGCCCCGATCACGCGCGCGAACTGCGTCTCGGTCTCGGCCTTTTTGGGCATCAGGTTCAACAGCCCGATCTGCAAGGGCCGGATGTCCTGTCGCGCAGCCGCATCCTCGGACATCACCATCACACCCTCGGCGCGCAGCACGTCATGGGCGGGCAGGTTGTGCGGGATCTTTATGGGCATCAGGTGGGCCTTCGGTCTAACAGAGTTTGGAGGTACCGCCCCAAGGATTGGCTCGCAAGTCTGGATCATCGGATTGTGAAGCGGTGTCAGAAAGGGGGTGCCCCTAGGCAGGGTGCTCGCGTCTGGCGATCGCCTCTCCCACCAGCGCCACCAGATCGTGCGCGCTGGCAACGGCGGCCACCTCGTCTGCGGTGACGGTAACGCCCCAGCGCTGTGCCATCGCGGCATAGCGGGGCAGGCGGTGATCCATCAGGCGGCGAAAGCCCCAGCGGATGAAATCATCGGGGTCAACGCGCGCCTCCGCCACGCCTTTTTCGGCCAGGTACTCGCCCCAGATCCGCATCAAGAACGGCTCTTGATAGAACATGGGCTTGGGCGCTTTGTCGAAGCGCGCGGCGAGCAGGTCCACATGGGCCGCATCGCCCCGGATCCAGACCGGTAGCACATCTCGGGCCAGCGCTCTGAGCACCGGGTCATCCTTGTCCTCAGGGTCCACCACCTCGCAAAGCGACCCGGAGGTGTCGGCCACGAAATGGGGATAGCCATAGATGTCCTGGCCCTTATGGGCAAAGACCGCTGCGTCCTGGGTCGCGGCCTGTTCGGCCAAGGCATGTTGGCGCTGGCGCTCTACATACTCGTCAAACGGGATGCCGCCGCGCGCAGGGTCGCCGGGTTTGCCCAGATATGTCGAAAGGGGTGCGAGATTGTGAAACGTCAGGTTCGAGCCGATATAGATCGAATCCGACATCAACAATTCGCGCAGAAACGGGACCTTCATCGCCTCGCGCTTGAAATTGTCCACGATATGCTCGCCCATATACCGGGTGCCGATGCGAAAATCGACGGAGTAATGGAACCAGCCCCCACTGTCGCGCAAAAGTGTGGACAGATGGGTTTTGCCCAATCCCGACATCCCGAAAAGTGCTATGCGCTTGTGCGGGGCCGCCTGCCAGGCAGCGCGTGTGGGGTAGATCATCGCGGCTCTCCCATCTGCTGGAGCTTGAGCGCCTACCTAGCGAGTGCGCGCGCGCGGAGCAATTTGAAAAGCCGCCCGTCCAGGATCACCAGGCCCAAGCCCAGAACCCCACAGCCAAGCAAGGCGCCGGGGCTGATCGCCTCGCCCAAAAACACAGCGCCCAAGGTGATGGCCAGCGGGGTCATCAGCAAGGTCACCAACATCAAATTGGCAGCCCCCGCCATGGCCAGAACACGGTAGTACAAAAGATAGGCCAGCGCCGTGGCCCCCAGGGCGTAGTACCCAATGGCGGCCCAGGTTTGCAGGCCCAGATCCAGACGCGGCACCCCCTCTGTCAGGATCGCCACGGGCAGGATCATCAGCGTCGAGGCTGTCAGCATGCCGAAGGCGGCAAGGGTGGGTGGCAGATCGCCCAAATGCACCCGCGCCCAAACGGACGCGCACGCATAGGATATTGCCCCTACAAGCAC
>JBCBNR010000515.1:0-1748 GCA_039821665.1 Pseudomonadota bacterium | reverse complement strand
TGACAGTGACGGCGGGGATGACTACTACGTTACTTACCGGTTTTCGGTGGGGGACATGACTGTCCAACGCGAAAGGTCTGTTTCGCGAACTCAATACCGGGGCGCGACCGAAGGAACTTTGCACGACATTCGGTATTTGCCTGAGAACCCTCAAAAGTTTGAGACCTATGTTGGCGAGGCCCACGATGGCGCGGTCAGACTGCAATGGATCGCCGGCGCAGCTGGCAGTGTTGGACTCATCGCCCTTTGGTTTGTTGGCAATCGGGCAAACCGGGCGGTTCTGACCCGCCGCCTAGGGTATCGCACGGTCGCGCGTGTGGAGCGGATCGTTGAGACGAAGGATTCTGGCCGTCCATCCGGCCGGGGCTATCTGGTCTGGCGCACACCGGACGGCGTGCGCGGCGAGAGCCTGATGCACCCGATCTGGAAGCTGAACGCCATCGGGATCCACGCCGAGATCAACGTCTATGTCCGCAAGGGCCACAGTGTGTGGGAGGGTGATGTCGGCCCTCAGGAAAGGGACGAGAGCCGCTTTCCAAAAGTGCCGAGGGGCTGACATCAAACAGGGCCTGCGAAGGGAAACGCAGGCCCGGAACTCTTGAACATCCCCGTGGGGTGGGGTTTACCAAACTGAGACTAGGGACGGGCGAGGTGCCAGTTGCCGCCGACGCCGTCACCGGTGATGTCGCCGGGCGCTGCATCGCCGACCCAGAGATAGAGTGGCTCGCCATCATAGGCCCACTGATAGGTGCCGTCCTGACGCATGATCGTGGTGAATTTGCCAGCCTCATCCGCGTCAGCAGGGGCAAAGAGTGGCGGCCAGTTCTGCGCGCAGCCGCCGTTGCAGGCCGAAGAGGTCGGCGTGTCGGGGTCAAAGGTATAGAGGCTCATGCCGTTGGCATCGACAAGGATACCACCTGCCTCAGCCACAGGGGCCAGGGCATGGCCACCGGCATAGGATTCACAAGCAGACAGGCCAAGGGCGACAGTCAGGGCAATCATGGGAAGTTTCATTTTCAGGTCTCCGTTCATCAAAGTGCTGGCGGATCATCCGTCAGTTGCTGTGACTACGCAGGCGGTCGCCGGTCTATTCCGCGAATTCCTGAAAAAAAACGTGTGAACGTCCTAACTTATTGAAAAGAAGTGAAACTTACTTTTGACTTTGTACCAGTGGCACCCGGACACCGGGCTGAATAACCGCCGGATCGTAAGGCATGCGGGCAAAAACCTCCTCCACCCGCTCCGCGAAATGCGACAGCGGCAGCGTGTCGTACTCCGGATCGAAAGAGCTTTGGTCCCAGCGCTCGCAGAAGGTCGCGCAATCCTCGAAATAGGGGTGATCATTGTAGGTGTCGCGCTTGTTGGGGTCCGCACCCACGTGATGGCCGTAGTAGACCATTTGGAAATCGCCATGCTTTTCCACGACCCATGTCACCTGCTCACGCACGAAGGGGCGCAGGATCGTGGCGGCATATTCATCGTGGTTGTAGGGGGCGTAGATGTCGCCGATGTCGTGCAGCAGGGCTGCGACGATCCAGTCGGTATCCGCCCCGTCCCTCTCTGCCCGTGTCGCCGATTGGAGGGAATGGCCGAGGCGGGTGATCTGATAGCCGGAGAGGCTCACATCAAGGCTCACCAAAGCATGCAAGAGACGCCCCGCGGTGCCCTTGGTGTATTCCACCTCGTGCTCCATCAGGAAATCATAGTCTTCCTTGTCGCCGTCTTTCATCGCGGTGAATTTGACGTGG
>JBCBNR010000514.1:0-1755 GCA_039821665.1 Pseudomonadota bacterium | reverse complement strand
GCAGGCCGCCAGGACACCCTCAAACGGCTGTGGCGCCAGGATCAGATCGATATGTGTATCTTCGCTCGTGTGTTGCGCGCGCTCCTCTTCGGCGGGTCACCTTACTCTTTGCACCCGGCAGAGCCATGGGTTAGCCATGGCCGCGATGAGCTTGTTGGTTGAAACCCTGACGGTCAAGCGCGCGGGCCGCACCATTGTGCGAGACTGTTCGTTCAGCTGTGCGCCCGGACAAGCGGTGATGCTGCGGGGGCCCAATGGCGCTGGCAAATCCACCTTGCTGCGCGCGATTGCAGGCTTTCTGCCCTGTACCGGCACGGTAAGCCTGAACGGGCATTCCCTTGCGCAAGACAAAGACGAGGTGCAGGCGCAGCTTGCCTATGCAGGCCATCTCGATGCGATCAAACCCGCGCTCAGCGTGGGCGAAAACCTAGAGCTTTGGGCAGATGTTTTCGGCTCGGATCGTTTCAACGAGGTCTTGGGGCGGTTCGATCTATCCGCCATCGCGATGCGCCCTGCGGGGGCGTGTTCAGCGGGCCAAAGGCGCCGCTTGGGCCTGGCGCGGCTGGCCCTGGTGGACCGGGCCCTGTGGTTGATGGACGAGCCGACCGTGTCGCTGGACCAAGAGAATGTCGCCCGGATCGAGGCCGAGGTCGCACGGCACCTGGATGAGGGCGGCATGGCCGTGATTGCCACGCATCTGCCCTTGGATGTGCCCCACCATGTCTTGGAGCTTCAGCCCGTTGCGCCCGAAGTGGATGCGGCCCTTCTGGACGGTGTGTTTTGAGGCGCGCGGCTTGGGCGCTTTTGCGCCGGGACCTGACCCTGGCCTTGCGTGCAGGCGGCGGCGCGGGCCAGGGCCTTGCGTTCTTTCTGATCGTCACATTGCTGGTCCCCTTCGGCGTCGGCCCGAACCCGGACGTGCTGGCGCGTGTGGCCCCCGGCACCCTGTGGATCGGCGCGCTGTTGGCGGCACTTTTGTCGCTGGACCGGATGTTCCAAGCGGATTTTGAGGACGGAACGCTCG
This sequence comes from Pseudomonadota bacterium, assembly GCA_039821665.1. Taxonomy (GTDB): domain Bacteria; phylum Pseudomonadota; class Alphaproteobacteria; order Rhodobacterales; family Rhodobacteraceae; genus CANLSM01. Next base: position 731 of record JBCBNR010000514.1, on the reverse strand, counting down.
ACATTCTGTCCTTGTCCGCACTGCCCTTGGAAGGGCTTGTGACGATCAAAGCGCTGGCCCATTGGCTGACCACAGGCGTACCGCTGACCGTGATCGCCCCTGTTCTGGCCATCACCCTGAACCTGCCACCGGCTGCCTTCGGTTGGTTGGTGGCAAGCCTCGGGCTTGGCACGCTGGGCCTGTCTTTTCTGGGCGCGTTCGGTGCGGCGCTGACCATGGGCCTGCGCCGAGGTGGGCTGATTCTGTCGGTCCTGGTTCTGCCGCTTTACATCCCAACGCTGATCTTTGGCGCGCGCGCGGTGTCATTGGCCGCTGACGGGGGCGATCCGCTGGCAGCGCTGGCCCTGCTTGCGGGCCTTACCCTGTTCACCCTGGCGCTTGCGCCGTTTGCCACCGCGATGGCCTTGCGCGTGCAACTCACCTGATCGCGACCAAGCGCCCATTGCACGCCCCGCGAAGGCTCGCTACCTAAAGCGCCATGTCGATCTGGAGATACGCCAACCCCGCCGAGTTCATGCGCCTAAGCGCCCCTGTGGTGCGTCCTTTGGCGATTGTCACGGCGCTCAGCCTCAGCCTGGGTCTGATCTGGGGCTTTTTCTTCACCCCTGATGATTACAAGCAAGGCTCCACCGTCAAGATCATCTATATCCACGTGCCTGCGGCGCTGATGGCGATCAATGCCTGGTTCATGATGCTTGTCGCCTCGCTGATCTGGTTCATCCGCCGCCATC
>JBCBNR010000513.1:0-1757 GCA_039821665.1 Pseudomonadota bacterium | reverse complement strand
GGCGGCCATCGAGGCGACGTATCTGGGCCTCAAAACCATCTCCATGTCCCAATACTATACCCCTGCGATCGCCGACGACCCGTTCGAGGCCGCGCGCCACCATGGGGCGGACACTTGCCGAGCCCTGCTCGACACAGCGCCTTGGCGCGACACGGGCTATCGGACCTTTTACAACGTGAATTTCCCGCCCCTGTCTGGCGCATCGGTCAAGGGCACGGTCGCCGCCCCCGTGGGCCGCACCAAGGGCGTGCGCATGACGCTTTCAGCCACCAAAGCCCCAAATGGCCGCGAGTATCTGATGTATGGCAATGGCGCGCCCAACAAGACGGCCGAGCCGGGCACGGACGCGCGCCTTGCGCTTGAGGGCTATATCACCGTGACCCCGCTTTGCGCGGATCTCACCGACAGGGAGGCGCTCGATGGGCTTCGCACCCTCTTCCCTCAGCCCTGACCCAAGCCTCGCGGCCGAGGCGCGGATGCAGTTCGTCTTTGCCCTGCGCCAAGCGGGCATCACGGACACGCTTGTCTTGGAGGCGATGGAAACAGTGCCCCGCGACAGGTTTGTGGGCCCTGTATTTCGCGACCGGGCCTATCAGGACACCGCCTTGCCCATCTCTTGCGGGCAAACCATCAGCCAACCGGCTGTTGTGGGGCGCATGACCCAGGCTCTTGCCCTTACACCGCGCTGCAAGGTGCTCGAAATCGGGACAGGCTCGGGCTATCAGGCCGCGATCCTCGCCAAGCTTGCCCGTCGGGTCTATACGCTGGAGCGGCACAAGCCACTGGCACGCGCAGCCCGGCGGATCTTTGCCGAGGACGACGTGGCAAATGTCTCGGTCATCGCCACTGACGGGGCTTACGGCCTGCCAGAACAAGCGCCGTTCGATCGAATTCTTCTGACCGCCGCCGCCGAGGACCCACCCGCACCTTTGATCGCCCAGTTGAAAATCGGAGGGATCATGGTCCTGCCTGTCGGTCAATCGGACACTGTGCAAACCCTGGTGAAAGTGGTAAAGCAGACCCGTGGGTGCGACTACCACAGCTTGGGGCCAGTGCGGTTTGTACCGCTACTGGAGGGGCTGGCGGAGGATGTGGCCGACTGAACTGCCCGGGACAGGCGCAGCAGGCGGCCATCGAGGCGCGCTCTCGACACGGCTCTCAAGAGGGGTCGAACACAAGAACGAGCAGAACAGGCGGATGTCCATGAGCACCATTCCACGCCCGAAGTTGACCCGCACGGGGCTTGTGCGTCCCGTGGCGCTTGGCGCGACCCTTTTGTTGGTCAGCGCCTGCGCGGATGGGTTTCAGATGCCCAACTTCCAAAACCCCTTTGGCGACCGCGAGCGGGCCGAGATCGACCGCGCGGCGCAGCCCACCCAGGTCCGGCCCGACCCGGATGCGCGCGGGGTGATCACCTACAACACCTATCAGGTGATTGTGGCGCGCGGTGACGACACCATTCCAACCATGGCCCAACGCGTGGGCCTCGCCCCGGTGGAACTGGCGGCCCATAACGGACTGCCGCTGACCTATCGCCCGCGCGAGGGCGAGGTGCTGGCCCTGCCGCGCGATGTGGGCGGCTCGCCCTCGGACAACCAGTGGAGCCCGGATGTCATCTCGGACGCCATAGACAGCGCGCCCCTGACCTCCAGCGCGACCGCGCCGGTTGGCGAGACGCCGTTCCAGAACGGCCAGCCGTTCCCGGTCATCGACCCGATCCGCCACAGGGTAGAGCCTGGCGACACCGCCTATTCCAT
>JBCBNR010000512.1:0-1761 GCA_039821665.1 Pseudomonadota bacterium | reverse complement strand
ATCCAGCCCTGGTCCTGGTCCTGGCCGCTCGCCTGTCACGAAGACAAGCGGTTCATGGCCGACAAGAAGGCCATGCATGACCTGAACAACTCGAAGGCGATCCCCGATCTCGACCCGAATGATTACGACGTGATCTTCATGGCCGGTGGCTGGGGCGCGGCCTATGATTTGATGCAAAGCGAGGCGATGAACGATTTTGTCACCCGAGCGAACGCGGCGGGCAAGATCCTCGGTTCGGTCTGCCACGGTGCCTTGGGGCTCTGTGGTGCCAAGGGGCTGGACGGTGAGCCGCTGGTCAAGGGCCGCCGCGTCACCGGCGTGACCAACAACCAGATCAACACCTTCGGCATCGCGGTCACGCCCAAGCACCCCGAGGAAGAGTTGCGCAAGCTGGGCGCGATCTACGAATGCCAGCATGCGTTTCGCGACCCGTTTGCGACGCACACCACAATCGACGGCAACCTGATCACCGGCCAGAACCAGAACAGCGGTTACGAGACGGCGCATCGCATCCTTGAGAAAATGGCGACCCAGCGCAATGTCTGAGGCAGGTGGGCACCGGCATGGGTCGATGGCAAACCCGCACCATGGGCCTTACCCCCACCTGGCCTGGGGGCCCGTGCACCGGGCCTCTTTTGGGCTGATCTACGGCTCGATCCTTGTCCTGAGCCTCTTGATGGCGATGGACGAGGTGCGCGACGGCCCTTTTGAGGCGGCCCTCGTCCTGTTTGGTTCGGTTTTCGCGGTGACGCTGGCCAAGATCTTCGCCGAGATTTTGTCCCATTCGATGGAGACAGGCGAACGCATTCTGACACTCAAAGCCTTCGGGGCCGCGTGGTCCCACAGCCACTCGACCTTGCTGGTCACGAATGTGCCCACGGCGATCTTTGTGGTGGCCGGGTTTGGGTGGCTGGACGTGGCGACAGCAACGGCGATTGCGCAGCTGTTCTGCGTCGTCGTTCTTGTTTTGCTGGGCGCACGGGTCGGGTGGGTCATCAACCATAGCTGGTGGCTGCCAATCGCCGGGGCACTGTTCGCCGGGAGTGTCGGGTTCGCCCTAGCGCTCTTGAAATATGCGATCCACTAAAGGGAGCCTTAGGACAATGCCAAACCGGTTAAAGTCTCTCGTTGGCGGAGGCGTCGCCGCCACGCTCGTCATCCTAGGGGCGGCTGCGGCTTGGCTTTATGCTGGCCCCGGTGAGGGATCGGCGCGCGCCTGCGCTTTGAGCGAGGGTCAGCTTGGTGCCTTCGTTGATATTCCCGGGGGCGGGTTCGTCATGGGGGTCGATCCTGTCTTTCGGGAGGAAGGCCCGCCGCGGAAGGTTTTTGTCTCGCCGTTTCGCCTGCAAGCGCATGAGGTCACAAACAGCCAGTTTGCCGCTTTTGTGGCGGATACGGGCTATGTCACCGAAGCCGAGCGCACCGGCGGCTCGGCCCAGTTCAGTGAAAGCGATACACCCGAGGTTTTCCTGTCTTGGTGGTCGCTCGACGCAAACGCGACCTGGCGCACGCCCAATGGGGCGGGATCTGACCTTACGGGTCGGGACCTGCACCCGGTCATACATGTTACACTGAACGACGCCCACGCCTATGCGGCATGGGCTGGTGGGCGCATCCCGACCGAGGTGGAGTGGGAATATGCGGCCAGCCGGGGCCTCTTTGATCCCATGGACCCCGAATCCGGTGTCCGCGCGCCGCGAGGTGACCACCGGGAAGAGGCCTGTCCAGATATTGGCGCGGGCGGCGCCATCGGGCGCGCGG
>JBCBNR010000511.1:0-1766 GCA_039821665.1 Pseudomonadota bacterium | reverse complement strand
GTTGGCGCGCATCGACACGGTGGCCTATGTGCGCTTTGCCTCGGTCTATAAGAACTTCCAAGCTGCGGATGATTTCGAGGATTTCGTGGCCGAGTTGCGCCCAACGGACGACCCCGAAGAGAAATGACCACCAGCGCAGATCGGCGCTGGATGCGCGCAGCACTAACGCTGGCGCAGCGGCACCGTGGACTGACCGGGCCGAACCCGTCGGTGGGGTGCGTTTTGGTCGCTGAGGGCCGCGTTGTGGCTCGCGCAGTCACGGCCCCAGGTGGCCGCCCCCATGCCGAGGCGCAGGCCCTGTCCACGGCAGGCGCGCGCGCAAAAGGGGCGACCGCCTATGTCACTTTGGAGCCTTGCGCCCATCATGGCCAAACACCCCCGTGCGCAACCGCCCTGATCGAGGCGGGCATCGCCCGCGTCGTGATCGGGGCCTTTGACCCGGACCCAAGGGTCGCGGGCCGGGGGGTGACGATCTTGCGCGCCGCCGGTGTCTCGGTGGATCGCGCGTGCAAAGCACAGGCCGAAGAGGTGCATCGCGGGTTTTTGCACCGTCAGCGCTTGGGGCGACCCTTTTTGACCCTGAAACTGGCCACCTCGCTGGATGGCAAAATCGCCACCGCCACCGGCGAGAGCCGCTGGATCACCGGCGTGCAGGCGCGGCGTGCGGTGCATCTTATGCGCGCGCGCAGCGATGCTGTTCTGATCGGCCGCGGCACGGCCCAGGCGGACGCCCCCCGCTTGGATGTGCGCGACCTTGGCCTTGCCCCGCGCACACCGATTGCCGTGGTCGCCAGCAGCTCCGGCCAGCTGCCCCCCGGGCCCTTGCGGGACGCCGCAGCCTCGCGCCCAGTCTGGCTCGCCCATGGCCCGGATGCCAACGTGGACCCTATGGCCCACACAGGCGTAAGAGGCCTGCCCGTACAACTGACCCCCCAGGGCCAGCTGGATACCTCGGCCCTTCTGGCGCGTCTGGGCCAAGAAGGTGTGAACGAGGTGCTGTGCGAAGGGGGCGCCACCTTGGCCGCCAGCCTGGTGCAGGCGGGCCTGGTCGACGCGTTGGTCTGGATCAATGCAGGTCTGAGCTTGGGCGCACACGGCCTATCGGCGCTAGGACCCTTTGGCAGCGCTGTCCTTGCAGACGCCCCGCGTTTTGTCCTGCAAAACCATCGCAACCTTGGCGGCGATGTGATCAGCGTTTGGCGCCCCGCAACAGGGGCATCATCCGCCTAAACCGCCTTTGCAGGGTGGCAAGGCCTGCAAGCTTGCGACTGCGCGCAAACAGGCCCGCTTGGCCCAAGACCTCCACCGCTGCCTCCACCCGAAGAGCCAACCCGGTTTGGGGATGCACATAAATCGGATAATCGATCAGCACCGCATGGACCAATTGGTCAAGCGACGGGCGCGCCTGTCGGTGGGGGATCGGTTCACCCAAATCCCGCGTCAGGCCCCAGCCCGCATAGAAGGGCCGTCCCAAACACGTGACCGGCACACCGCGCAAAAGCGCCTCGAACCCCGCAAGCGAGCTGAGCGTCCAGACCTCTTGCGCTGTCTCGATAAGGGGTAGGATGGGCGTGTTGGTGGCGATCCAATCCGCCTCGGGCGCGGCGGTTGCACCGGGGCGCAGCCCGGCCTCCACATCCGGGTGGGGCTTATAGATCACATGGGCCTTTGGGTGGGCCGCACGGGCCCGGCGCAGCACTTCAGCATTGTCCATCCCCGGCGCCCCGCCCAGCCGGACCGAGGCATCATCGGCGACCTGTCCCACG
>JBCBNR010000510.1:0-1769 GCA_039821665.1 Pseudomonadota bacterium | reverse complement strand
ATAGGTTATGGGGCAGATCCACCATAAAGCCAGAGTTTCGCCCAGCCGCCCCGTGGGCGATGCGTCCGGCCTCCAACACCACGACCCGGGCCTGAGGGGCCAGTTGGGTCAGACGGCGCGCCGCCGAAAGGCCCGCAAAACCGCCCCCCACCACAACGAAATCTGCTGTGGTGTCACTCTCCAATCGTTGTGCCTGGGGTTGGGGGCCCAGAATTTCGTTCCAGGCCGCAGGCCCGGTTTGCGCGGGCAGGTGTTTTGCCCGATACAGGGTCACCCCACAGCCTCGTCCGCATCGTCGCTGAGGTCCAGCCAGATGGTTTTGAGCTGGGTGTACTGGTCATGGGCGTGGATCGAGTTGTCGCGCCCACCAAAACCAGATTGCTTATAGCCGCCAAAGGGCGTGGCAATGTCCCCCTCGCCATAGCAGTTGACCGTGACGGTGCCCGCCTTGATCGCCCGCGCGCCGCGCAACGCGCGTTTTGCATTGGCGGTGAACAGCGCGGCGGCAAGCCCGTAGGGGGTGTCATTGGCCACTGCGATGGCCTCGTCAAAGCTCGACACCTCTATCACGCCCAGAACGGGGCCGAAAATCTCCTCCCGCGCGAGGGGGTGGGCGTTGCTGCCCAGATCCACCACCGTGGCCTCTACAAACCCATCCTTCGCGCCACCACCGAAGATCACATCCTGGGCCTGCGCCAAACAGCCGGTGACCTTCTCGAAATGGCCCTTGTTGATAAGGGCGCCGATCCGGGTGGCCGGGTCCAACGGGTCGCCCACATTCCAATGCTGGGCATGGTGGGTGATCCGCGTCAGAAGCTCCGCCTTTACATCCCGGTGCACGATCAACCGCGAGGTGGCAGAGCAGTTCTCGCCCATATTCCAAAACGCGCCATTGACCAGGTGCTGGGCCACACGGTCCAAGTTCTCGGCATCGTCCATCACGATTGCCGGGTTTTTGCCGCCCATCTCCAGCACCACCTCTTTGGCGTTGCTCTGGGCTGAATACTCCAAAAACCGCTTGCCCGTGGCGGTGGAGCCGGTGAAAGACACCATGTCCACATCCATATGGCGGCCCAGCGGCTCGCCCACGTCCGGGCCCATGCCGGGCAGCACGTTCAGCACCCCACGCGGCAGACCCGCCTCCATCGCCAACTCCGCCACGCGCAGGGCGGTCAGCGACGTATCCTCGGCCGGTTTGACCACGACCGAGCACCCGGCGGCCAGTGCAGGCGCGATTTTCCAAGCAAGCATCAGCAGCGGAAAGTTCCAAGGCAGCACAAGGCCCACAACGCCAATCGGCTCTCGCACCACCATGGCGATGTGATCGTCCGAGGCGGGCGAGACCTGGTCATAGATTTTGTCAATCGCCTCCGCGTGCCATTTGAGGCAATGGATCGTCTCGGGCAAATCCACGGTTTCGCAATCATAGATGGTTTTGCCGCTGTCGACGCTTTCCATGACCGCAAGTTCGCGCGCGTTGCGGGTCATCAGCTTGCACAATCGGATCAGCACATCCTTGCGGGCAGAGGGGTGCATGCGCGACCAACGCCCATCTTCGAACGCATCGCGGGCCTTTTCCACCGCCACATCCACATCCACCGCCCCGCAGGCGGCGATCTGGGCCAGGGTCTCGCCGGTTGCTGGGTTCATGCTGGGATAGGTCTCGCCAGAGGCTGCAGGCCGAAACGCCCCGTCAATAAAGGCACCGGTCGGCAGGCTAAGACCCGCCGCGATCGAGGCATATTCGTCCCGCGTCAGCAAGCTCATGC
>JBCBNR010000509.1:0-1797 GCA_039821665.1 Pseudomonadota bacterium | reverse complement strand
TGATGGTCTCGCTGCACAACGTAGATTTTGCCACCGTGTGCCAAGCGCGTTTTGCGCTGGAAGCTGCCGCCCTGCCCTTGGTGTTCGCCGCCCCCCGACCCGACACCGTTCGGGCCTTGCGCCAGCAGATCGTCACCCAAGCGACCCAAGGGCTGACGGACGAAGCCTTCTGCGCCTCTGACGTGGCCTTTCACATCGCGTTGATCGAGGCGGCGGGCAATCCGGTGCTCAGCCACCACGCAGGCTCTGCCGTGCAGGCGATGCAGCCATTGATGAACATGATCACCTTCCAAGACCGGGATCGCAGCCGCATTGTGGCGCACCACCGGGGCCTTGCGGATGCGTTGGAGACGTTGGACCAAGACCGCGCAAGGGGCCAGTTGCAGGCCCTAGCCAACTATACCCAAGGGCTGTGGCGGGGGGCTGAATGAGCGATCTTTACTTTGCCTATGGCTCGAACCTTTTGTCCACGCGGCTGACCGCCCGTTGCCCCGGCTCTGAGCCCCTGGGAGTTGCGTTTTTTAAGGGTCATCGCCTCGCCTTTCCGCTGTCCTCGGCCCATGACGGGTCCGGCAAGGCAGGGGTCGTAGCCGATGCGGCGAGCACAGTCGAAGGTCGGCTTTATCGCATGGCCCCTCAAGACGTGCCGGATTTGGACCGCATCGAGGGGCTGAATTATGTACGCACGCCCGTTCAAGTCCACCAGGAGACGGAACAGCTTGCGGCTTTTACCTATATCCCAAAGCGCACGGGGCCCGAATTTGCGCCCTATGATTGGTATCTAGGTCTGATCCTGTGGGGCGCACGACAGGCAAAGCTCAGCGAAACCGCGTATGCCGCCCTACGCCAAACCCCATGGCGTCCCGACCCTGAGGTAGACCGCCCTGGCCTTCTGGCCGCCGAGGCGGCGTTCGAGGCCGCCGGCATCACCGCATGGCGTCAGGTCCTGGGGTGATCGGCAGATCGAGCAACTCCTCCAATTGACGGCGAATCCACCCCCGCGGAATGAAGTGCCCGCGCGGATGCACGTCTAAAATCACCGGCTTTGCACAGTCCCGCCAGGCATAGCGGGTGAACATCACCCGCGAGGTGGCCGCCCAGTCGCCCACCCGCTCGCCCGGCTCGGCACAGCCATTGTGCCGCCGCCAGAGGGCCACGGGATAGGTGACATCCCCATCCGGGCCAAAGGGAAAGTCCATCACCGTATCGGACGTGCCATGGACATGGCGCACATGGGTGGGGCCGGTCTCGCACCGCTCATCTTGGTTCCAAAACGTGCCGGAAACCGCCAAAAGCGCGTAAATCTCGCCCCCATAGGTGCAGGCATAGCGCCACGCGGCCGCCGACCCGAAGGAGTAGCCAGAGATGATGATCCGGTCCCGATCCACAGGATAGCGCTGGGCCACATCCTCGATCACCGCTCGGGCGAACTCGATGTCCGGGCTGCCCTTTTGGCGAAACGACCAGGTACCGTTCATCCCATTGGGGGCGACCAGCAGAACACCCAAACGCCGGGTCGCGCCCGAGATGCGGGCGTGCTTGACGATCAGCGTGCCCTGGCGGGCCCAACCGTGGAAATGCAGCATAAGGGGCATCGGGCTTACCCCATCCCACCCATCGGGCACCTTTACGTGGTAGGATCGCGCGCCCAAAGGACAGGGCACCGCTTGCTCGCACAGCTCTTGGGTGCGCGCCGCCGGGGCGAGCGACAGGGCAAACCCCAAAACCACGACCAACGCCCTTACGATCCTGCCCATCATCCACGCCTTTCCGATGCATCGCCAGTGGATGATCTTT
>JBCBNR010000508.1:0-1802 GCA_039821665.1 Pseudomonadota bacterium | reverse complement strand
GTCTTTCACCCCGCGATAGGCCACCGTCGGGCCTTGGGCGAGGTGTTCCGCCCTCGCGCGCCACCCCTGATCGAAGTCCGCATCGGGGAGGGCCTCCCAGATCATCCCCCATTCGCTGGCTTGGCGTGCCGAAATCGGTTCTGCGAACAGGGCCGCCCCCATCGCTTTGGCAAAGCCCATCTGCCGGGGCAGCCAATAGGTTCCACCGGCGTCCGGCATCAGCCCGATCCGGGTAAAGGCCTGGAGGAACACGGCACTTTCGGTGGCGATCACCACATCGGCGGCGAGCGCCAGGTTGGCCCCCGCACCCGCCGCGGCGCCATTCACCGCGCAAATCGTGGGCACCGGGCAGTCAAAAATGGCCTTCAGCATGGGCTCATATTCGTCACGTAAGACCCGCTCGAGATCACTGTTCGCTGCCGTCGCCCGATCGCCCAGGTCTTGGCCCGAGCAAAAGGCCCGCCCTGCCCCGGTCATCACCACAACGCGCGCGTCTCGGCCCGCCCGTTGCACCGCATGGAGAAGCTCGGCCCGCATCTGCGTGTTCAGCGCGTTCATCACATCAGGGCGGTTGAGGGTGATCGTGGCCGTATCGTCGGTCACCTCGTAGCGCAGCGTGTCATAATCCATGGGGCGAACTCCAAGCTTGGTCGCGTGCAGCCTAGGGTCTGCGCGCGCGGCCTGAAAGGGGCAACCTGGCGGCAATCACTCGCCCAGCAACTCCTTGAGCCGCGCTTCGTCGGCCTCGCTGAGCCCTGGGTCTTCTTGGGGCGCCGCACGTCGCCGCATATAGGCAAACGCGATCCCGCATCCGATCAGCAAAAGCCCAGGGGCTGCGAGATAGAGAACCAGATTGGCTCCTGTCGCCGTGGGTTTAAGCAGGACGAACTCACCATACCGGTCGACCATGAACTGGATCACCTCGTCGTCGCTGTCTCCGGCCAACAGACGCTCCCGAACAAGCACCCGGATATCCTTGGCGATCTCAGCGTTGGATTCGTCGATGCTTTCATTGCGGCAGACCGGACAACGAAGGCCCTGCGACAGGTCCCGCGCGCGTTCTTCGAGCACGGGATCATCCAACACCTCATCGGGCTCCACCGCCATCAAAGGCGCTGCCATGAGCATGAGGGCCAGGATCAGGCGTTTCATTCCGCAGGCACCGCCGCTTTCGCGGCCTTCCGAGCCCCTGCTGCCACGCGGAACCGGCGATCGGTGAGGCTCAGAATTCCGCCCAAAGACATGATGATGCACCCTGCCCAGATCCAATTCGCAAACGGTTTGATGAAGGTCCGAATGGCCCAACCGCCTCCCAGTTGCGGATCGCCCACCACGACATAAACGTCACGGAACACCCCGTTATTGATCGCCGCCTCGGTCGTAGGCATCCCCGCCACCGGATAGATCCGTTTTTCCGGTTGAAGCACTGGCAAGTCCCGACCATTTCTAGAGACTTCGAGGTCCGCCATGGTCGAGACGTAGTTCGGGCCACGCACCTCGCGCACCTCACCGAGCGTGACTTGGTAGGCCCCCACCTCCCAGCTATCGCCGGTTTGGGCCACGCGGATATCCTCGACAGTCCAGGCCGTCAGCGCAGAGACCCCGAAAATTGTGATGCCAAAGCCGATATGCCCCACGGCCTTGCCCCAATCGGCCCGAGGCAGCCGCAGAAGCCGCCGCGCTTTGTCGCGATGACCGACGGATGTCGCATCGCCGTTATGGACGGGGACCGACGGCCATCCGCCGCCTTGGAGAATCGTATTCAGCGCGTCGACCTCGGCCCTGCCGTCCCCGGGCGGGAC
>JBCBNR010000507.1:0-1805 GCA_039821665.1 Pseudomonadota bacterium | reverse complement strand
GAAATGGACGCAAGGAGAGGATGCCTGGGATATGCTTCAGTTCGCCCTGCGCTTGGGCGATGCGCCGCGCCAGGTGGTCACGACCACGCCGCGCAGTGTCTCGGTCCTGCGCAACATCCTAGAGGATGAGACGACGGTGTTGACCAGCGCCCCCACGGAGGCCAATCGCGCGTATCTGGCGGCGAGCTTTCTGGATCGGGTGCGCGGGCGGTATGCGGGCACGCGGCTGTCGCGCCAGGAGTTGGATGGCGAGATGCTGCAGGATGTGGAGGGGGCCCTCTGGTCGCAAAGCGGTCTGGATGGGACCCGCAAGCAAGGCGAGTTGCCGGCGCTGACCCGTGTTGTGGTGGCGGTGGATCCGCCGGTGACCAGCGGGGCGCATTCGGATGCGTGCGGGATCGTGGTGGCGGGTGTTGCCATGGACGGCCCACCCCAGACTTGGCGCGCCGTGGTGCTGGCGGATGCCACAATGGAAGGGGCGAGCCCCAATGAATGGGCCGAGCGTGTCGTGCGGCTTTACCAGCAATACAGTGCGGACCGGATCGTGGCGGAGGTCAACCAGGGCGGTGATCTGGTGCAAACGGTGATGCGCCAGGTGGATGCGAGCATCGCCTATTCGGGTGTCCGCGCCTCGAAAGGGAAAGTGGCGCGGGCAGAGCCAGTGGCGGCCTTGTACGAACAGGGGCGGGTGGTGCACGCGGATGTGTTCCGGCACCTTGAGGATCAGATGTGCCAGATGACCCAGTCGGGATTTGTGGGCACCGGCAGCCCGGACCGGGTGGACGCGCTGGTATGGGCGCTGACAGAATTGGTGATCGCACCCTCTGCGGCCTGGCAAAGGCCCCGGGTGCGCCCGCTGTGATCCAAGGATCAGTTTGACTTTCTTGAGAGGGGGCTTTGGCCCCCTTTTTCGTTGGCGCAAAGCGTCTGAGGAGGCGATGTGGTTTTGAACATTTTTCGCAAGTCGGAGCGGCCGGCCGAGGCCAAAGCCTCGGCCGCGGCCCGGTGGTCGCGTTTCACAGCGCTGGTCGCGCCGCGTGGAGCCCGCGCGACGTCGGTTCGCTGACGCGCAACGGGTTTACGGGCAATCCGGTGGGTTTTCGCTGCGTCAAGATGATCGCAGAGGCCGCCGCTGCGGTGCCTTTTGTGATCCAAGACGCCGAGCGGCGCTATGAGACCCATCCCTTTGGCGCGTTGATCGCGCGGCCCAATCAGGGGCAGGGTGCGGCTGCCCTGTTCGAGGCGCTTTATGGGCAATTGCTGCTGAGCGGCGATGGCTATTTGGAGGTGGTGGCCGACGAGACCGGCCCGCGCGAGATTTACGTTCTACGCTCGGATCGGATGCGGGTGGTGCCGGGTTCGGATGGCTGGCCTGTGGCCTATGAGTATGCGGTGGGCGCGCGCAAGCACCGGTTTTCCATGACCGATGGCGCGCCGATTTTGCACATCAAGAATTTCCATCCCCAAGACGATCATTATGGGCTGAGTGCGTTGCAGGCGGCGGCCCAGGCGGTGGATGTGCACAATGCCGCCTCGCGCTGGTCCAAGTCTTTGTTGGACAATGCGGCCCGCCCGTCTGGTGCGATTGTCTACAAAGGCACGGATGGGCAGGGGGGGCTTGCTTCGGACCAGTATTCGCGCCTTGTTGACGAGCTGGAGGCAAACCACCAAGGCGCGCGCAATGCGGGCCGCCCCATGCTGTTGGAGGGTGGGTTGGACTGGAAGCCCATGGGCTTCTCGCCCTCCGATATGGAGTTCCAAAAGGCCAAGGCCACCTCGCGCGCGGCACTCTCCTTGGTCTTTTG
>JBCBNR010000506.1:0-1815 GCA_039821665.1 Pseudomonadota bacterium | reverse complement strand
CCCCAACAGCACCCGGTGGCCATGAAGCGCACCCTTGGGCGGACCGGTGGTGCCGGAGGTGTAGCTTATAAAGGCCGGGTCGTCGGGCGCGGTGTCCGCCATCACCGGGTCGTCGGCGGCCTTGCCAAGCTCTTGCCAGAACCCAAAGACCCCCCAGTCCCGGCCATCGATGGAAAAGATGGAGGCAAGCTCGGGCAACCCATCGCGCAGACCCACCACCTTTTCCAGATTAGCGGCATCCGTGATCAAGGCTTTCGCGCCGCTGTCGGACAGGCGATAGGCAAGGGCGTCTGCCCCAAACAGTGTAAAGAGCGGCACAACAATGGCGCCCAGGCGGTATGCCGCCAGATGGGTCAGCACCGCCTCGGGCGTTTGTGGCAACAGAACCGCCACCCGGTCGCCGCGCCCCACCCCATGGGCCGCCAGCGCATGGGCAAATCGCCGAGAGGCGCGATCAAGCTGAAGATAGGTGTAGCTGCGCCGCTCGCCATCGGGGCGGATGTAGCGCAGCGCCTCACGCTCAGGCGCATGCAGGGCCCAACGGGTGCAACACAGCTGTGCTATGTTCAGCTGCGCAGGTGCAGGCCAGCGAAACCGGGCGCGCAATACCTCCCATGGGGCAGGAGCGCCAAGCAAATGAAGGTCGTCGAACGCGGGTGTCATGGGGCGTTCGTAGCGGTTGCACCCTTGGCCATGCAAGCCTAGGCTTGCGCAAAACGAAAGGGGTAACTCATGGACCAGCCAGCGCCGCTGATCGATCCGTTCGCACGCGCCATCACCTATCTTCGGGTGTCAGTGACGGACCGCTGCGATTTCCGCTGTGTCTATTGCATGTCCGAAAACATGACGTTTCTGCCCAAGGCCGAGTTGCTGACCTTGGAAGAGCTGGACCGCTTGTGCTCTCGCTTTGTGGATCTGGGTGTGCGCAAGCTGCGCATCACCGGGGGTGAGCCCTTGGTGCGCAAGGGTATCATGACCTTTTTCGATGCGATGGGCCGGCACTTGGCGCGCGGCGCGCTGGAAGAACTGACGCTGACCACCAATGGCAGCCAGTTGCGGCGCTTTGCCAAACCGCTGGCGGATGCGGGTGTGCGGCGGGTCAATGTCTCGCTCGACACGCTCAACGAGCAGAAGTTCAAGGACATCACCCGGTGGGGCCGATTTGCCCAAGTGATGGACGGGATTGATGCGGCCCAAGAGGCGGGGCTGAAGATCAAGATCAACGCAGTGGCGCTGAAAGGCGGCAATGACGATGAAGCGCTGTCGATGATCGAATGGTGCCACGCCCGCGGCTTTGACATCACCTTCATCGAAGTGATGCCCATGGGCGAAGATATGGGCGATGGGCTGCGCCTGGATCAGTATTGGGACCTCAAGGATGTGCGCAAACTGATCGATACAGAGCACAGCCTGGTCGATCTGCCCGACAGCACTGGGGGGCCTGCCCGCTATGTCCGCTCGCAAACCACCGGCGGGCGCATCGGGTTCATCACGCCCTTGAGCCACAATTTTTGTGAAAGCTGCAACCGGGTGCGGCTGACCTGCACCGGGCAGCTGTTCATGTGTTTGGGCCAGGAAGACGAGGCGGATCTGCGCCGGGTGCTGCGCGAGGGCAATCAGGCGGATCTGGATCGGGCCATTCGCGCCGCAATCGAGCGCAAGCCCAAGGGCCATGATTTCGACTATTCCCGGCAGAACGTCGATGGGCGGATGACCCGCCACATGTCCCATACGGGCGGATGAGGCCAAAGGCTGGGGGCGCTGCCCCCAGACCCCCGGGATATTTTTTCAAAAATGAAGGGCGCGGGCCTTAAC
>JBCBNR010000505.1:0-1827 GCA_039821665.1 Pseudomonadota bacterium | reverse complement strand
GATAAAAAGTGTGGGTGGCGGAGACGAAGGGATTCGAACCCTCGAGACGGTTGCCCGTCTACTCCCTTAGCAGGGGAGCGCCTTCGACCACTCGGCCACGTCTCCATCTCCCGGTCTAGCCGTGCGTGCAGGGGATGCAAGGGAAATCTCAGCCGAAGATAAAGTCATCCTCGTCGAATTGGGAAACATCGATCGGCCCGCCGCCGGTTTTTTCCAGGCGAAAGACTTCGCCCGCGGCAAAGATCACGGCCCCCGTACCGCGGCTTTCGATGGTCAAGGTCGAGATGTGGCCAAGCCCGTCGAAGCCGGAGAGATCGATGCGGTCGACCCCGATCTCGAAGTCTTTGATCCAATCGGTGCGCCCGTCTTGCACAAACTCGAACACATCCGCCCCAGAGCCCCCATACAGCACGTCGCGCCCGCGCCCATCCACCAGTCGGTCATCGCCCGCCTCGCCAAAGAGGGTGTCGCTTTTGCCGTATCCCCAAAGCACGTCGTCGCCGCTGGTGCCCACCAGCACATCCTTGACCGCCCCCCCTTCGATCACCTGGCCCGAGCGTGTGGTCTGCACCGTTAGCACGGTGAACCCGTGTTCCGTCACCGACGAGACATAGATATGCGCCTCGCCCGTGCCCAACCGAACCTCGATGTCCGAGATCCCGTCCAGCGTGGTCGTTGTGCTGTCGGCCAGTGTCTCCAACCAGCGCAACTGACCATTGAAGCTCATCTCAAACAGGCTGATCCCGTCCTCCGAGCCGCCCGCCACCAAGAACGTGCGCCCGTCTTGTTGGAACACCTCAAAGGCGGTCAGCCCTGCCAGGCGGGTTGCCCCATTGTCGAACACATGCTCGACCTCTTTCAATTGCCCGGTGTCCGAGACCCGAAAGACGCTGAGCGAGGATGTGGCACTGGCGCCCACCACCACAAAGGCGCGGGGGCCGATTTGCACGGTGTCCATGTCCGAGATGCCGTTGAACGGCGTGCCCTGGCTGGGGTCCATCACCGCGGTTTCGCTCAGCACGCCGCCCGCCCCGACCGTGTAGGCATGAAATCCCGCGTCAAAGGTGGACCCGGCAAACAGGAACGATTGCCCGTGAAGGGTACCGGTGGCAAAGCTGCTGACATCGCCCAAAAATTGACCGGCCCCGTCCGCATAGATCCCTGCGAGGCTAAGCGCCCCGCCTGCGCCCACTTCCAACATCCGAAACCCCGACATCCCGAAGGAGGACGTGACGATATAGGTCGTCCCGCCCACCTGCACTTGGTCGGAGGCCCAAACCTGGCTGAATTCACCGATGCCGCCGGTCTGCTCGGCCACGAACCCCAAGGTCCCGTTCGACGCAACGCTGTAGCGCCCGACGCCATTGTCATATCGACCAAGCGTCAAACCATAGGTCACACCGCCTATGGTATATGCCTCCAACGACGACAAAGTGCCCGTGCCGGACCCGGCGGAGTAGCCCACGATGCTTGCAAGCGTCGGATCGGTTGGATCAGCCAGCGAGAAGCTGGTGACAGCGCTGTCCGCCTCCGAGCCAACCAGCAGGACCGGCCCGCCAGGGGTTTGCGCAATCTCCAAGGCGCTGAGGCCCTGCAACAGGTCAAGCTCGGTGTCGAACACCGCCAAGTTCACTGTAAAGAGTGTCACACCCGCTCCCCGCACGCTTATGGCCCCGTGGGTTGGGATCTAGCGAACCGGTTTTAATCGGGTGCTAATGGCGCGCGGCGTTGTTCAGGAAAGATCCACGCAAGTTAAGGTAAACAAAACATCGCCGAAAGCATCGCCAATGGGGCAACACCCAAAAGGCCAGGTCTGGGCTTCGTGAA
>JBCBNR010000504.1:0-1836 GCA_039821665.1 Pseudomonadota bacterium | reverse complement strand
AAGGTTGTGGACCCGGCCCACGACATCTCGAACCAGGCGTTTCCGTTTATGGCCTGCGGCGAGGTGAGTGTCTTTGGCGGCACGCCGGCGCGGCTGTTCCGGATTTCGTTCTCGGGCGAGCTGGCTTACGAGATTGCCGTGCCCACCCGCTATGGCGACGGGATGATCCGGGCGCTTATGGCCGCAGGCGAGGAGTTTGAGGCTGTCCCCTACGGTGTCGAGGCGCTGGGCGTGATGCGCATCGAAAAGGGCCACGCCGCGGGCAACGAGCTGAACGGCCAGACCACGGCGCATCAGCTGGGACTGGGGCGGATGGTGTCCAAGAAAAAGGACAGCATCGGCTCGAAAGCATCCGAGCGCGAGGGGATGGTGCAACCCGACGACCTGCGCCTGATGGGCTTCCAGCCCGTGGACAGGGACGCCATGTTGGGCGCAGGCGCGCATTTTGTGACCAAGGGCGATACGCCCTCGATGGACACGGATCAGGGTTGGATGACCTCCGTCGCGTTCTCGCCCAGTCTGGGGCACTCGATCGGCCTTGGGTATCTTAAGCGCGGCGGTGATAGGATCGGCGAAGTGGTGCTGGCCCATGATCCTGTGCGCGGGCGCGACATCGAGGTCGAGGTTGTCTCGCCCCATTTCCTAGATCCAGACGGGGAGCGTTTGCGTGCTTGATTTGACCCTCACTGCCGCCCCCGCCCTTGGGGGTTATGACAAACGCTTTGGCGACACCCGGTTGGTGGAGATGGCAAACCTGCCACTGACATCAATCGCCCTGCCTCTGGGGATGTCTTTGAACATGGCGCAGGCCGTGAAGGATGCATTCGGTCTCGACTGGCCCGATGTGGGTCGCGCCACCCAATCGGGGGATGCGACCCTTGCGATGCTTTCGCCGGATCAGGCGCTTTTGATCGGGCCGGAGGTAGCGTTGCACGACACGCCGCTGGCCAATCACGGGTATCTGACCGACCAGACAGACGTTTGGGTGGCCCTGGATCTGGAGGGGCCAGGGCGTTTCGCTGCGATGGAGCGTCTGTGCCCCGTCGATCTTGCCCCCGGTCACTTTGGCACCGGTCACTTTGCCCGCACGGTGATGGAGCATATGGGCGCGGTTGTGCTGTGGCGCGATGCGGATGCGTTTCGCCTATTGTCCGCCCGGTCTTCGGCGGGGTCGTTCCTGCATGCGGTCGAGACATCGTTAAACTATACCCGCTAGGGCGCACTGGCAGGTGACGCCTGCCCCTTGTGCGTGCTAAACTCCGTTCCATTGAAATGTACATTAGTTCAATGGATTGGAGGGGGTATGGCCAAAGCGTCGGACACAAATTCAGGCGATGCTGCTGGGGGTGATGCATCCCTTTCCACTTTGATTGCTGGGCTGAATGCGGATGGCACACCCGAAAAAACCTCTACCAGTTGGGAAGAGTCGGTGTTCCAGCGCGAGAAAGAGTGCCTGCGTGAAAGCGGTCATTTGGAGCAGGGGGCCCCGCTGGCGGGGATTGCCCTGTCCGGGGGTGGCGTACGCTCGGCGGTGGTGTGCCTCGGCGTGCTCGGGGCGCTTGCGCGGGCCGGTGTTTTGTCAAAGTTCCATTATCTGTCCACCGTCTCGGGCGGGGGCTATGCGGGGGCTGCGTTTTCCCATTGGATGGCCCTTCGCCAAAACGCCCGCGACGAGGTGGCCAAAGCCCGAGAAGAAGACACGCCTGCGCGGGTGATCGACGCCCTGCGCGACATGTCTTGCCCGTTCAACACCGAGGGGGTCGTAGACCCTGACTGGGACAAAGAGACGGATGATAGGGAGCTTGCGGCCGAGCGGGCGGCGAGAAAAAACAGGGC
>JBCBNR010000503.1:0-1837 GCA_039821665.1 Pseudomonadota bacterium | reverse complement strand
CAGCGGGTTGAAAGTTGATGCCCCCAGGGACTGGTTTGCCGATGCTTTCAAGCCCCTCTTGGGCGAGTGCCGCGGTGCTGAAGATGGTCAGAGCAGCTGCGCTGAGCGCTGTTTTGATGTGCATGTCGGTACCCTCAATCATGCGTCTCGAGGTGTTTGAGCGCGCAACGGCGCGTATCCCCTGTCTTGTAACCCGTTCTACCAGAGACATATGTGCGAACAAGCGCCCGTGGCGCGGCATTCAGCCGCGAACCGTGTGCTATGGTATACCTTGACGCAAAGAAAGTGGAGATTTCCATGTCCCATAAGCCCTTTCGCCCGTTCGAAGAGACCTTGGACGAAGGGGCGGCGCTGGCGATTCTGCGCAATGCCACCGATGGTGCGGAGGATGGCGAGCTGTTTTTGGAGCGCAGGCGCTCTGAGTCGCTGACCTTCGATGATCAGCGCCTGAAGACTGCCAGCTACAATGCCTCCGAAGGGTTCGGCCTGCGCGCGGTGCGCGGCGATACCGCGGGCTATGCCCACTCCACCGAGATGACCGAGGCCGCGATGAAGCGCGCCGCACAAACCGCGCGTCTTGCGGTGGGCGAGGGGGGCGGGACGTTGGCCGCAAATCCGCCTGCGACCAATGCCAAGCTCTATTCCGACCAGGACCCGATGGCGGATGCGGCGTTTCCGGTGAAGGTCGAGCTTTTGCGCGAGATTGACGCCTTTGCCCGTGCCCGCGACGCCCGGGTCGTCCAGGTCTCAGCCTCGATGGCGGCCGCCTTGCAAGAGATCGAGATCCTGCGCCCAGATGGTCTGCGCCGCACCGATGTCCGGCCCATGGCGCGGATGAACGTCTCGGTAATTGTCGAAGAAAATGGCCGCCGCGAAAGCGGAAATGCGGGCGGAGGCGGGCGGCACGGCCTGGACCTTTTGATTGCGCCCGAAAA
Source organism: Pseudomonadota bacterium (assembly GCA_039821665.1). Taxonomy (GTDB): domain Bacteria; phylum Pseudomonadota; class Alphaproteobacteria; order Rhodobacterales; family Rhodobacteraceae; genus CANLSM01. The sequence goes on along the minus strand of JBCBNR010000503.1, from coordinate 902 downwards.
CTGGCAAGGCCTGGTGGAGGAAGCGCTGCGTGTCGCGGTTGTGAACCTAAAGGCAGAGCCCGCGCCTGCGGGTGTTTTCGACGTGGTGCTTGGCCCCGGTTGGCCCGGTGTGTTGCTGCACGAGGCGGTGGGCCATGGCCTGGAAGGGGATTTCAACCGACGCAAAACCTCGGCCTTTGCGGGGCTTTTGGGCCAGCGCGTGGCCGCCCCCGGCGTCACGGTGGTGGATGATGGCACGATCCCGGATCGACGCGGCTCAATCTCGATTGATGACGAGGGCACGCCGTCCGCACGCAATGTGCTGATCGAGGATGGCATCTTGGTGGGCTATATGCAGGACCGTCAGAACGCGCGCCTGATGGGTGTCGAGGCGACGGGCAATGGACGCCGCCAATCCTATGCGCACACGCCCATGCCGCGCATGACCAACACATTCATGGAGCCGGGCGCCGAAGATCCATCAGCCATTCTTGCGGACCTTAAGGACGGGATCTATGCGGTGGGCTTTGCCGGCGGCCAGGTGGACATCACCAATGGCAAGTTCGTCTTCAACTGTACCGAGGCATACCGCGTTAAAAACGGCAAGGTGGGTGCGCCGGTCAAAGGGGCGACCTTGATCGGGGATGGTGCAACCTCGCTGCAACATGTGCGCGCGATCGGCAACGACCTGGCGCTGGATCCGGGCATCGGAAACTGTGGTAAGAACGGCCAGTGGGTGCCCGTTGGCGTGGGTCTGCCCACCTTGATGATCGGTGGCCTGACCGTGGGCGGCGCAGGCGGTGCTTAGGGCTCTGCCAGGGTCTGCGCCCACGCTTTAGCGTTGCGTTAACCTAAGAGGCTCAAGGATTGCGGGCATGAGCCCGAGCCCCGTGAGATCCCTGCCGGACCCGCCTGTCACGGAC
>JBCBNR010000502.1:0-1844 GCA_039821665.1 Pseudomonadota bacterium | reverse complement strand
AAAAGATCAAATCCCGGGTCAAAACCCAGATGGAGCGGACCCAGCGCGAGTACTATTTGAATGAGCAGATGAAGGCCATTCAGAAAGAGCTGGGCGATGGCGAGTCCAACCAGGACGATGCCGCTGAATTCGAAGAGAAAATCGCCGCCACCAAGCTGAGCAAAGAGGCCAAGGAAAAGGCCGAGGCCGAGGTGAAAAAGCTGCGCAATATGAGCCCGATGTCGGCCGAGGCCACGGTGGTGCGCAACTACCTGGATTGGATGCTGTCGATCCCTTGGGGCAAGCGCAGCCGGGTCAAGAAAGACCTGGCCAATGCCGAGGCAATTCTGGACCGCGACCATTACGGCCTGGAGAAGGTCAAGGAACGGATTGTGGAGTATTTGGCGGTGCAGCAGCGCTCCTCCAAACTGCGCGGGCCTATTTTGTGCCTTGTCGGCCCGCCGGGTGTGGGCAAAACCTCGCTTGGGAAGTCGGTCGCCAAGGCGACGGGGCGCGAGTTTATTCGCATCTCGCTGGGCGGTGTGCGCGACGAGTCTGAGATCCGAGGCCACCGTCGGACCTATATAGGCTCCATGCCCGGCAAGATCATCCAATCGATGAAAAAGGCCAAGACGACCAACCCGCTGATCTTGCTCGACGAGATCGACAAGATGGGCCAGGACTTCCGGGGTGATCCGGCGAGTGCCATGTTGGAAGTGCTCGACCCCGAGCAGAACGCGACCTTCATGGACCACTATTTGGAGGTTGAATACGACCTGTCGAACGTGATGTTCCTGACCACTGCGAACTCGTACAACATGCCACGGCCGCTGCTGGACCGGATGGAGATCATCCCGCTCGCAGGGTATACCGAGGACGAGAAGGCCGAGATCGCGCGCCAGCACCTGATTGACAAGCAGCTGAAGGGCCATGGCCTGAAGGATGGCGAGTTTGTGCTGGAAGATCAGGCGCTTGTGGACATCATCCGGTATTACACCCGCGAGGCGGGGGTGCGGAACCTAGAGCGTGAGATCGCGAAACTGGCCCGCAAGGCCGTGACCCAGATCGTCAAGAAAGAGGCGGAGGTTGTGACCGTGACCCCTGACACTCTGGAGGAGTTTCTGGGGGTCAAACGCTTCAAGTTTGGCCTGGCCGAGGAAGAGGATCAGACAGGTGTCTCCACCGGTTTGGCCTGGACCGAGGTGGGCGGGGACCTGCTGTCGATTGAGGCATTGCGTCTGCCGGGCAAGGGTCGGATGAAGACCACCGGCAAACTGGGCGACGTCATGAAGGAAAGCATCGAGGCTGCGAGTTCATACGTGCGCTCCAAAGCCACGGATTTGGGCATCAAGCCGCCTGAGTTCGATAAGATGGACATCCACGTGCACGTGCCCGAGGGCGCGACGCCCAAGGATGGTCCGTCTGCGGGCATCGCCATGGTCACGTCCATCGTGTCGGTGATTACTGGCATCTCGGTGCGCCGCGATGTGGCGATGACGGGCGAAGTGACCTTGCGCGGCAACGTTCTGCCCATTGGAGGGCTGAAAGAAAAGTTGTTGGCGGCCCTGCGCGGTGGGATCACCACGGTGCTGATCCCGGACGACAACCTCAAGGACCTGCGGGACATCCCCGACACGGTTAAGGACGGGTTGACCATCATCCCCGTGGGCCACGTGACCGAAGTGCTCAAGCATGCGCTGACGCAAGAGCCTGAGGCGATCGAGTGGTCGCCGGAGCCTGAGGGGGGAACCCCGCCGGTGGCCGGGGATGACGCGGGCCTTGGGGCCACGGCCCATTAAGGGACCCTTGTGTTGGGCCTCTAAGCCAAAGCCAAAACGGAAAACGCCCCGTCTTTTCAGACGGGG
>JBCBNR010000501.1:0-1855 GCA_039821665.1 Pseudomonadota bacterium | reverse complement strand
GAACGGCAAGTGTCCGGATGGGGAGGGGCTTTAAAGAATTTTATCGCAACACCTAAACCACATGCTTTCTCGCCCAGATGAGCTGAGGATATGCGGTGGCATGAAGGGCGAACCCCTTACGGACGCGCTTTGGCAAGTTAAACATACTCTGTCTCCCTCAGGTCGTATTCGACCCATTTTTGGAAAATCGATGGGGGGCGGCAGCGTCCCCCTTTTTTTGTGGGCGCGCCCGTGTGGTGTCTATCTGCGGTGCTCAAAAAGCTGCAGGAGGCGAGCCCTGCGGGAAAAGTGGGGCCGCTCTCGCACCGGTGCCTGACCGCTCTCAAGTTGGTGGATCAGGCGTTGCGCGCAATACTGCGAGATGCCCGCAAAGATGATCCCCCCTGCGGCCTGTCCAATCAGCACGCCCGGGGCGCCGTAAAGCGCCGCGCCAACCGCCACGAAAGGGATGGTGCCCAGGGTGTTGCGACCCCAGTTGATCCCTGTGGAGTAAAGGGGGTGGCCCAGATTATTGAACCCCGCATTGCCCACGAAGATCACCCCGTTGAAGAACCAGGCCAGGGCAAGGGGCCCGCAGAAGAGATACACCAGGGTGCGCGTCTCGCCCGTAGCCCCAAAAGCATCGGCGATGGGTGCGCGCAAAACAAAGAGCAGCAGGGACGCAAGGGCAATGTAGAGGCCGGTGAAGATCAGCGCGTCCTTGAACGTCTCGCGCACCCGATGGATCAAGCCTGCCCCAAAGTTTTGTCCGATGATCGGGCCGACCGCCCCTGACAGGGCAAAGATCAGCGCAAAGGCGACCGGGGTCAGGCGACCTACGATGGCCATGCCCGCCACCGCAGCCTCGCCAAACTCGGCCATTGCTCGGGTGACATAGGCCGAACCGATGGGGGTCGCCAAATTGGTCAGCATCGCAGGCGCAGCCAACGCCGTGATGGCCGAGAGGTCCTTGGCAAACGCGGGCACGTGGAACGGTGCTAGCCCGCGATAGACCCGTATGACCGGCCAAAGGGCAAGACCCATGATCGTCACCCGCGCGGCCACCGAAGCCAGGGCCGCCCCTGCAAGGTCAAGGTCGAGACCGAAGATCAAAATGGGGTCAAGGACTGCGTTGACGATCCCGCCCCCCACCGTGGCCATCATCGAGCGTCTAGCATCACCATGGGCGCGCAGGATCGCACTGCCCGCCATGCCCAGCATCAACAGCGGCATGGAAGGAATGATGATCGACAGGTAAAGCGCGGCGAGCCGCAATGTCTCGCCCTTCGCGCCCATTAGGGCGGCGAGAGTGTTGATGTTCAGCCATACCAGAACGGCAAACGCCACAGACAGCGCAAAGCCGAATACCAGAACATGGGTGGCGATCTGGCGGGCGCGCTCTGTGTCGCCTGATCCGAGATTGCGCGCGACCAATGCGCCTGCTGCAATCGCCATGGCGATGGACACGGATGTGGTCAGGAACAGGATCGCGCCGGCATATCCAATGGCCGCCGCAAGCTCGGCTTGGCCCAGCATCGAGATAAAGAGCATATCGACCAAGTCGACGATGAACACGGCCATCAACCCGACCGAGGAGGTCGCGGACATCACCACCACATGGCGCAGCGGCGAGCCTGTGAGAAACTTCGCCTCGCCGCTCATACCCTTACGGCCGCCTCGGTGGGGCAAGATGGGGCATGAAGTGGGCCATGTCCGGGCCCCGTTCCAACCCTGTCAGGGCCTTGCGCAGCGGCATGAAGAGCGCCTTGCCCTTGCGGCCCGTCGCATCTTTGACTGCCGCTGTCCACGCGGGCCAGCTGTCGGTGGTCCAAGGGCGGGGCGGCAGCATCTCAAGCGCTTGGGCCACAAACGCCTC
>JBCBNR010000500.1:0-1869 GCA_039821665.1 Pseudomonadota bacterium | reverse complement strand
GAAGCGCGCAAAGCTCGGCCGAGCGTGTTGCGGATGAGCTGTCGCGCGCTTCTCTCGGCGACCTTGGACTTGGACACAACACCCATGCCCCATCCTTAGTACGGGCAGATTCGAGTCACAACGTTCGGTATTGTGTACAATCTGCAGTGTATCTTGCACACAAAAATTGATGAATTTGTGCGCAGTTTGCACATGGACTGACCATAGCAGCCCCCTGCGGTCGAAAGCCTGCATCCCTTTGGCACCCATTCGTTGCCAGGGTGCAGCCCGAGCGAAAGGCTATTGCCATCGAGGGGTGCGATGGACCGAACGGCAACAGATCTTGAGATCGCTAATTTGACCAAGCGCTACGGGGACACTGTGGCGGTGGACAGCATCTCGCACCGGTTTGCCGCTGGGTCCTATGTCTGCCTTCTGGGTCCCTCTGGTTGCGGAAAATCGTCTACGCTGCGAATGATCGCGGGGCACGAGACGGTGTCGGATGGCGACATCGTGCTGGACGGCCAGATGATCGCGCAGGTACCTGCGGCGAAGCGCAAAACGTCGATGATGTTCCAAAACTACGCGCTCTTTCCCCATCTTACGGTCCTGCAAAACGTAGGCTTCTCGCTCAAGATGCGGGGGGAGGCGTCGGCTGCGCGGGATGCGGCCGCGCGCGAGATGCTGGACCTTGTGGACATGCGAGACTTCGCCGCGCGCTTTCCCTCTATGCTGTCCGGCGGGCAAGAGCAGCGGGTCGCCCTGGCGCGCGCACTGATCACCAAACCGTCGGTCTTGTTGCTGGACGAGCCTTTGTCCGCGCTCGACCCTTTTTTGCGCGACCGGATGCGGGCCGAACTGCGGCGCTTCCAGCGCGAGCTTGGCATCACCTTCATCCACGTCACCCATTCGCAGACCGAGGCCATGGCCCTGGCGGATGAGGTGATCGTTATGAACGCTGGTACGATCCAACAGGCAGGCCCCCCGCGCGAGGTGTATGCAAAGCCCAAAACCGCCTTCGTGGCTCAGTTTTTGGGCGGCCATAACGTGGTCAAGCTGGCCGATGGGCTGATCTCGCTGCGGCGGGACAAGGTGCAACTGACTACGGGCACCGATGCCAAGGTCGAAGCAGCGGTCACCGGCATCGAGTTCCAGGGCGCCTTTGTCAGCCTGTCCGCGCGCGGCATGGGCGACCAAGATTTTCACGCCCTTCTGCCAGAGGAGGCGTTTTTCGCATCCCCCGTCAGTTTGGGCCAAACCATCGGCCTGACCTGGGCGCCAGAGGCAAGCCATAGGCTGACCCAGTGACGCCAAACCCCAAAAACCAAGACCGACCAACACGGAGAGAAGACCAATGACTAAAACCACCCTGACCCGCCGCGGCATGCTGAAAAGCAGCGCGGCTGTTGCCACGACCGCCGCCGCCTCGACCTTGGGTGCGCCGATGATCTGGGCACAGAACATCAAAGACGTCACCTTGCGCCAGTTCGGCACGGGTGTGTCCAACCTCAACGAGGTGGCCGCGAAGGTCAAAGAAGACCTTGGCTTTACGCTAGAGATGACAGCCCTGGACAGTGACAGCGTGACCCAGCGCGCAGCGACCCAGCCCAAGTCGTTCGACATCGCGGATATCGAGTATTGGATCTGCAAAAAGGTCTGGCCCACGGGCAATCTGCAGGCGATGGACACGTCCAAAATCGAGAATTACGACAAGATCGTTGGCATCTTCCGCAACGGCAAACTGACGCCCGAAAGCACGATCGCCCAAGGCACCGCCCCCCATTCGGTGGGCTTCACCGATGGGCCGAACGGCACGGATTTCGTGGACAACGAAAGCGGCTGGATGACGTTGATCCCAACCATTTATAACGCCGATACCCTGGGCATTCG
>JBCBNR010000499.1:0-1884 GCA_039821665.1 Pseudomonadota bacterium | reverse complement strand
CCCTCCGGCAAAGGCCCCGGTGCGCAGGTCGATCACCAGGGGCCAGTTGGAAAAGATCATCGGATGGCCCGGCCGAATGGCGTGGACCATAACAAGGCTTGCCAGGGTTTCGGCCAAAGATTGGGCCAAAAACCCCGCCAATGTGGCCGGGGCCGTGGCCCCGGATTGGGCGGCTGTGATGCAGGACATGGGGATGTTGTGGGCGATGCACTCATACACCACATCCACCGCATCCTCGCCATAGCGCATGGGCGAGATAACCGGGCTGATATGGGCCTTGAGAAACGGCCGTTGGGCAAAGGCCCCGTCCCCGCCCGCCACGATGTCGAGCATCTTAACGATGGGGGACACATGGCTTGCAAGCGTGAAGGAGGTGGCCACCGGCTTGGTGGTGTTTTTGACCAGCGCGTAGACCGTGTTTACGTCCAACTCGAACACATCCGCAAGGTCGGTGGCCACGCAACACCGGGTGAACCAACTGACATTTTCCAACGTGTCCTGCAGCCGCGTGAAGGCATGCAGATCCGCAAGGGTTGAGGGGCGGTAAAGCCCGGTCTCCAAATCCAATGTCTGCACGGCAGCACCGCCTGTGCCGAAATAAACCCGCTCGCCCCCGATCTGCAGCGAGCGGTCGGGGTCACGCCCGTGGAAGGTGAAGCTCTTGGCGGCGCTGGCAATCGCGTCTTCGGTCAGGGCGCGGGGGAAACGCAGGCGGCCCTGGCCAGTGTCGATGGCCCCCACGGCGCACAAATCACGGGCCAGGCGCGCGGGCACCTCGCCCATCCCTAGCTCTGCCAGAAGCCGCAGCGCTGTGTCGTAGATCGCCCTGAGGTCCCCCTCACGCAAAGGTCGGTACGCCCCGCCCACCTGCCCTGGTGGGCACGGGTTTTGGGGGCCAGCGGCGCGCGCACTGATCCGGTCTCGCCTGCCGCCACTGCGTCGTCGTCCACCCTCCATTCCGGTCCTCCAATACCCACGCGTGCCCCAGCAAGACCCGCTTGGCCCACCGCGCGCAACCATCCACAGGGCAGATGTCGCAGACATGGCGCTTTCGTTCGAAAAAATCGAATGTAGCTCTGTCTTGATTGATCAGCGGCCAGCGCGCCCTTACCCCAGGGGCAGCAAGAAGGGGATGTCGGGATGAAGACGCGCACAAAGGTTGTGGTGATCGGCGGGGGAATTGCCGGGTGTTCCACCCTCTACCACCTCACCCAAGAGGGCTGGTCCGATGTGATGTTGCTCGAGCGTGACGAACTGACCTCGGGCACCACCTGGCACTCGGCGGCCCAAGTGACGAACTTTGGAATGAACCAGACGATGGTCGGGCTCAAAAGCCATTCCATCGCGCTGTACCAAGAGCTGGCGAACGACCCGGATTACCCCATCAACTACCACCACGGCGATGGCGGCATCCGGCTGGCCAACACCGCAGCTCAGATGGACGGCTATCACCACTTCGCCTCGATGGCGCGCGGCATGGATGTCCATTTCGAGGTCATCGACGCGGCCGAATGTGCGCGCCGCCACCCGCTGATCTCTACCGACAATCTTGTGGGTGGGCTGTGGGACCCGATGGACGGCGACATTGATCCTGCGCAACTGTGCCAAGCATTGGCGCGGCGCGCCCGCAAGGCCGGTGCCGAGGTGCATCGCAACACGCCCGTGACCGCCTTGCGCCAGCGTAGCGATGACACCTGGGAGGTGGAGACGCCGAAGGGCACGATCAACGCAGACATTGTCGTGAACGCCTGCGGCTACCGGGTGAACGAGGTGGGCGCGATGATGGGGGTGCACCATCCGGTGATGTCCATGGAGCACCAGTATTTCGTGACCGAGGAGATCCCCGCCATCGTCGAGGCGGGCCACCGCATGCCACTCTTGCGC